>CAZEBH010000013.1:0-18764 GCA_964510425.1 uncultured archaeon
GCACAAAAGCCAGTGTCTGTACACCGAGTTTAAGGATTGTTATCGATAGGTTGAGAAAAATCCTCTTTTTCTCAAAGGCCAGGAAATCCCTGAGTGTGCGTGAAAAGTCATTAATGCCAGCACGGTATTTTTCAGGGGCAACCTTGGCTAACAGTTTAATTCCTGATTCTGTCAAAATCATTGTAATGCCAGCAGCCCACAAAAACAGGAGTCCTGCGATAAAACCTGCAGCTGCACCCTGCCCAAGGAAAAGGACCAGGCTCATGGACCCGAATATTGTGAGGACAAGGAGGGTTATCATCTTGTCCAAGATAATAATTGCGCTGCTCTCCGCGACAGGCATCTGCTTCCTGAGGAAATAAGCGAGCGAAAAATCACCTATTTTTCCCGGCGCAATTAAACCCAAGCCCCAGCTGGAGAGATAATCAAAAAAAAATCCTTTTGTTTCAAGTTTCCGCCTCGCATCGAACAGAAGCTTCAGGTTCAGCCACCCAGCAAGAACTGCGGCGATGAAGAGCGCTGTTACGGGGATTATATACAGGGCATCAAAAGAGAGCAGCGATTCCGCTATCTTGCCAACGCCTATAAAATAGAAAAGCAAAGCCACTATCAATAGCCCGAGCAGCCCCCTGCCAATCCTGCCAATATCAAAACTTCGCATAATGCCGTTCACAAAGTTGTTGCGTTAAATTTAAAAAAGAATAAATACTTTCTGCCGCAGCATATTTATGATGGGAAAACTGAATACAGTTCTCGGGCTGCTGGAATTTTTATGGGTCAGGAAAAGCTGGTGGCTCCTACCAATAGTGATAATGCTGATTATTGTCGGGGCGCTGATAATTTTTAGTCAGAGCAGTGCCATTTCGCCGTTCATTTACTCGCTATTCTAAAAAAAGGTAACATGGCAATCAAAGAAATATCCATGCCTTCCCTAATAATGGTGAGGTAAGTCTTTTTCTATCCACGTGCAAGGGCAGGTGTTTGTTTTGGGAAATCAGGGTTCTGTAATTTTTTCGCAACACTTTATAAATTAAAAGGAATTGATTTATAACTGGTATTTTCATGGGCCGGCTATTGCTTTATTCTTTTTTTGTTTTCCTGGCTGGCGCGCTTTTTTTTGGGCTTTATTTTCTCGGTTGGATTGCAAATCTTTTTTGTTCATGCGGCTTGTTTGGCGCATTTTTCATTGAAACGTCAAGTAAACTCTTTTTGGTTTCATTTCTCGGCGCCATTTTGGATTTTTCCTGGTATGGTCTGGTGTTAAAACCAAGGCTTCTAAGGCAGGACAAAATTCAAAATCCACAGGTGAGTGTTGGAATGACCGCTTACAATGATGAGCTCTCAATTGCCGGCGCGGTAAGGGATTTCAAAAAGATGAAAGAAGTCGTCAATATTGTTGTAATAGACAACAATTGTGTTGACAGAACAGCCCAAGAGGCAAAACTAGCAGGGGCAAAGGTAGTCAAAGAGCCGGTGCAGGGTTATGGGGCCTCTTGCATCAGGGCGCTAAAGGAGGCCAGAAAAATGGGCAACCTTGTTTGTTTGGTTGAAGGCGATCAGACCTATTTCGCTTCTGATCTGAAAAAACTGCTTTCATATATTGAGAATGTGGACATGGTTGTTGGCACCCGCACTACAATGGAGATAGTTGCGCCGGATTCCCAGGTAACCCCTTTCATACAAATCGGGAATGTTTTTGTCGCAAAGCTAATTCAAATGAGATTTTGGGGAAAACTCAGGCTAACAGATGTCGGCTGCACTTACAGGCTGATAAGGCCAGAGGCTCTTGACAAAATTATCGGAGAGCTTAAAGTCACGGGGAACCATTTTTGCACAGACATACTGATAACCTGCCTCAAGCACGATTTTCGGGTCATTGAATGCTCAATTGCCTTCAAGAAACGTGTGGGCAAAAGCAAAGGTGTCGGAGACGATTTTTTCAAGGGCCTTTTAAACGGCTTCCAGATAATTTGGCTGGTGCTCAAATCTTAAGGTGTCTATTTGGATTGTAAAATATGCGGCTCCAAATCGTGCGATTTTTTTTTCAGGTGCATTGATTCGGAGTTCCAAAAAAAAGAAATAGAATTATACAAGTGCAATGTTTGTGGTGTTGTTTTTGTTTACCCGCAGCCAAATAATGTTCAATTGGGGGAATACTATCAGGACAATTATTACAAAAAACCGTCAATATTTTTTAGTGTAATCCAGGCTTTGAGAACAAAAGTTTTCTCTAAAATCTCTCCCGGAAAAATTCTTGATATTGGTTGTGGCGAAGGGACATTTTTACTGGCTATGAATAAGCTAGGCTGGCGGTGTTTTGGGACTGAATTTTCTAAATCCTCAGAGGAATTTTCCGGCAGGCTCAAAGAAAAGGGTGTTAGTGTTCACTATGGCGAGCTAACAAAAGCGGGATTTGACTTAAACTCATTTGACTTAATAACCCTCTGGCAAGTGGCCGAACATTTAGAAGACCCAAAAGAATATGTTAAATTTGCCCATAATCTTCTCAAAAAGAACGGGCTAATTTTCATTTCAGTTCCAAACATTGGCGGCCTGAGTTTTGCTTTGTGGAAGTGCAAGTGGCTCCATCTTGACTTGCCAAGGCACCTTTTCCACTTCAACCCAAAAAGCATCTCGTTTTTACTAGAGAATAACGGATTTGAAATACTTCACATTAACCACCACTCATTTGAGTTCAACCCATTTGGCGTTTTACAGTCCTTATACAATTCATTTGGCTTTGAATTCAATTTTTTGTACAAAACGCTAAAACATAAGGCAAGGAAAAAAGGCTTTACTGCTTATGCCGCACTTTTAGTGACAATTATTACGCTTCCAATTATGCTGCCACTCGCAGTTGTTCTATCCTGTTTGTTCTCAGCACTGCGGCGCGGGGACACACTACAGGTACTTGCAAGAAAAAAAAGCCAGGGCAGGTAATGAAAGTTTTTTGGCATTTAATGCTCATTATGCGCCTTTTTTTGGCAGCAGGACCTTAATACTTTTTAACTTCTTTTCAGTAATATCTCCATTAAACGGTAATTGGTGAATTCATGGTTCTGAAGCAAGAGGTTGCAGTCATTGGCGCAAGCGGGTTTATGGGCACTTCCATTTTTGATACCTTAAAAAAAGATTATTCTGTGGTCGGTACCAATTTTGTCCATTCTTCAAGGGGTCTGGTTCCGCTTGACATTAGACTTGAAAAGGATGTAAACAAATTTATGGCCAAATATTCGCCAGAAACTGTAATTCACTTGGCGGCTTTAACTGATGTCGATTTGTGTGAAAGGGACAAAGCATTGGCATTTGAGATAAATGTCACGGGCACTAGCCATATAGCAAAAGCCTGCAAGGCATTATCCTCAAGGCTTGTCTATTTGTCCACGGATTTTGTATTTGACGGCAAAAAGGGAAATTATTCAGAGCAGGACAATACAATTCCGATTAACATTTATGGCAAGACAAAACTTGCCGGTGAGGAACTGGTCAAAAATGTCGAAAATCATGTAATCATAAGAACATCAACGCCCTACAGCGTAAACCATAAGTCAAAAAAATTTTTAAGTCAGCTCATAGAAAAACTCTCAACAGGGAAAAAAATCAAGGCGTTTTCAGATTTCACCCGCTCTCCCACACTTATTGAAAACCTTGCAGAAAACATCAAGGCCATGCTCCCAAAAAAGTATGCCGGGACAATGCACCTTGCCGGTTCATCACAATTGACAATGTATGATGCCGCTTTAATTGCGGCAGAGATATTCGGGTTTGACCCCTCGCTAATTGAAAAAGCAAAAAGCAGTTCAGTGCCACTTGATGCGCCAAGGCCGCAGGACTCATCCCTTGACATTTCGGTTGCAAAAAAATTCGGACTTAATATAATAACCTATGAAGATGGCCTGCGTGCTGTAAAAGAGGGGTTCAAAAAATAAACCGCTTCAAAAAAAGCCAATCCGGATTTTATGCCGGGTCTGTTTCCCAATCGAATCCTATGCTTTTGTCATCAAACGATATGCGCTCTTCATCAGGTTTTTTTGGATTATATTCGATGTCCATCACATAAAGCATTGTCAGCGGTTCGCTGCCCAAAACCTTGTACCCGTGCGCTATCCTTTTTGGTATTATGACAAGTTTTGGATTTTCGGCCGCGTCAAGCACAAATGATTTTGTTTGCCTGTATGTTCCGGACTTGGGCCGCAGGTCATGCAGGACAACTAGTGCCTTGCCGGAAATCACATACCATATATCCAATTGTTTTTTATGCCAGTGAAAAGCCTTAATTATGCCGGGTTTTGTGAGGGAAAGTGAGGCCTGTTTCAACGGATTTTTTATCCAGCTTTTCCTAAGGACTTCAAGGAAATAACCCCTCTCATCTTCATGTTTAACTAAATCAATTATCCTAAGCCCCGGAAAAATCGATTGTTTGCCAGATTCCATTGCACTATTATTTGTCCAAACGGATTTTATTACCCTTTGTATTTGTAGACACTGACCTGTGGGTTAGAATAAATAAGCTTTATTGAATCTTGAGAAGTCCCAAGGTCCACTGAATCCGTTTTGGGTGGAGATTCGCCGAACAAGGTTTTTTGTTTTTCATCCCTTTCAGGGCCTACGGCAACCCAAAGGTAATTGACATGATATTTGTCCAAAATTTTGGCATCAAAGCCATGCCCTCTTGTCACAAAGAACTCATTTACATCCCTTATCTTGTCGCTAATATTCATGGTCAAGTAACTGTGTGATATGACCGGTTTATGGGGCGTCTGCCAACTCACAATCTCTCCAATTCGTTTATCGGAAATCACAATCCCTTTTGGCTGGGTTTTTAAAAAATCGAGTGCGGCTTTTTCTTCGGGAGTCACAAATGACAACGGGTCCGATAGCATCCAATTTGTGCGCTCCAATAGCACAAATGGTGCCGAGAGTACACTTGCAGTCACCAAAATAAACAGGGCGATTTTTGGTATCCTTTCTTCAACAGATAAAATCCATTTTGCCGCAAAAATTGCCATAATAAAAAAGAAAAAAATCAGGTACTCCACTCCAAACCCGATTCTTGTAAGGGAAAAAGAGGTTAGAGCCCATGCAAGAAGAAGTATTTTCAGTGGCTTTTCCTCACGAATTTTACGCAAGCCCAATATTCCGAGAATCAGAACCAGCCCAAATCCAACGAAATAGAATGGCAGTGGTTCAATTTTGGATATAAAAAAGTAAATTTTCTGATGGGCCGAAATAAGTTCGTCCTGGCTCGCCCAATACGAATAAGCCACTGCAGGAGCCAAAAAAATTGCAAGGGCGGCAATTGACATAATAGATTGCTTCAATATTTTTTGCCCTGCCTGTCCTGTAAGGGTAAGGGTTCTTTCCGTTGCCATGAGCCAAAGCTGCATCACCACAATCGTGGACACGAAAAAAATGGCGGTCACAGGATGTATGAAAAAAATTGCCAATGCAATCGCCCCGCTCGCAATCAAATATCGTGGCCTGTTTGTCTTCGTATAAACAAGCACACACATGAACCCTAAAAGTGCAAGTGCAAAAGCCCAATATTTGTGGGGCGCATACATGTTTCCGACTAGGCTATACCCGAGCCAAAAAGTAATGTCACTGCTTTTAATCCTCGCAATTGCCGGCATGAAATTCACGAGAATGGATAACACCCATCCAAATCCGCCGGCCAAGGACACGAATGCAAGCGCAAACAACCTCTGGCGGAATTCCAAAAAAATTAACCCCAAAAAAATCCATGCCGCCGCCAGGAAAACAATTATTTCTGCAAAACGGAACGCAATGAATACGTGCGGAATTTCAAGCCCGAGTTTTGCCGCCTGCGCCATTACCGAAAACAACGGGAGAAAATACCTTCCCAATTGCGGATCAGAGGTTTGCTTGTTTTCCAGGAACAATTTGTGCTCCGCATCTTCAACAAAGGAAGCATACACATACATGTCAGCCGGGAATTCAAAGCCCAGGTAAATCTTATCCCCCTGTGCCGCATAGCCGGATAGTGTGGGCAGCAATTGGAGAAACGCCATCAAAACTATGAATACAACAACTGTTACAATCTCTTTATTTTGAATTTTCATAGATTTAGTAAATGGTTTAATGTCTATAAACATAACTATCGCAGACCACTAAAGTTTTTTAGAATTTATGGTGGTCTGCAAGATTGCAAATTCTGAAAACAACCAAGAACAATTATAAAGAATCTTTAAAATTTGCCCCGAGCTACCGAGCCAAAAGTGAATTAAATAAGTGTTTCCCATACAAATACTCTATGGCTCTGGAAAAAATTACCATGTTAGGCCCTTTTCCGCCGATAAAAGGCGGCGTCAGTGATTACTGCTTTGAATTTGCAAGGGCAATGGCAGGGGAACTGCGGGTTGAGTTTTACACATTCAAAAACATTTACCCCAAATTTCTTTATCCCGGAGAGGGAGCAGATGAAACCCGATTTGAATCAGTGCATTTGCCGGATGGACTTTGTGTAAAGAGGGTTCTTTCATGGAAAAATCCATTAGGCTGGCTAAGGGTCGGACTTGCAAGCGAAGGCAAAGTGTTCCATTTCCAATGGTGGACTTTTTATCTTTTCTTCCCTACATTCACAACTGCGCTTATTTCAAAATTCAGAAACAAGAAACTTGTCTGCACAGTCCACAATGTTCTTGGTCACGAATCCGGATTAATTGACCGATTTTTTTCATCGCTGATTTTTTTGCTTCCGGACAAATTCATTGTGCACTCGGAGCAAAACAAGGTGCAGCTGCAAAAAAATTTCAATATCAATGAATCCCGGATAAGCGTAATTCCAATGGGCATTTTGAGCCTCTATGTCAATAAAGGCATTTCAAAGAGCAGCGCTAGGAAAAAACTGGATGTCCCTGCCAAGGCCAAGGTTATGCTTTTTTTCGGGATTGTGAGAAAATACAAAGGCCTTGAGGATTTAATAGATGCGTTTAAGATTTCCAGTAAGACTGTGCGTAACCTCTACCTTATAGTTGCAGGAAAACCATGGGACAGTGAATACGCTTGCTTCTTGTCAAAAAAACTCGAAGGCGTAGAAAACAAGAAACTTGTCTTCAGGCATATCCCGACTTCAGATGTAAAATTTTATTTTACCGCAGCCGACCTTGTCGTGCTTCCTTACAGGGAATTCTCAGCCCAGAGCGCAGTTGGCAGCACGGCCCTCTCTTTTTCCAAGCCAATATTGGTGTCAGATGTCGGGGGCTTGCCAGAACTTGTACTCAACAGAGAAATGGTTTTCAAGGCAGGAGACCCAATGGATCTTGCTTCCAAAATAACCGGGATTTTTTCAACAAAAGGCCTTCTGCAGAGCACGGCTCGGGATTCAAAAAAACTTAGGCACAAATACTCCTGGAAAAGCGTTTGTGAAAGAACAATCCGGCTCTATAACAGCCTTTTTCCCTGAACCGGTGTTTTTTTCCATACCAAATTCTTTATAAGTCCGGGTAAATCCAAGTATATAACTAAATTCCCCTTCGAGTGTTTGTCATGAATTTTTTGTCTGAAAACAATTTTGTGGCAGTATCCCTGCTTATTTTTGCAGCCATTTTCCTTATTTTTTTCCCGTACATTTACACCTCGATTGACGAGCACACATTTCTTAAAAATGCGCTCCTGCTCCGCAGCGGTTCAATGGCCGTGCCGGACCCGGAACTCGCGTGCAGATCAAATCTCTTTACCAGCCAGGGTTACATTGGCGGCCAGTTCATTGGCAAATCGCTTTTTTTGATTCCATTCACATTTTTCGGCCTCGATGCGGTTATGCTCTCCGGCCTTATAATACACTTAATCAACGCGCTGCTCATTTTCCTTGTACTAAAAAGCCTTCGCATTGACGCGAGATTTGCAGTTCTGTATATTTTTTTCCCGGTCATGTTATGGGAGAGCAGAACGCTTTACAGTGAACTGCTAGTGCTCACGGCTTTTCTTGGCGCGTTTTATTTTTACATAAAAGATACAAGGTACGATAATATTGTTTCTGGTTTTTTGTTTGGACTTGCAACAATTGTACGATATGATGCAGGGGTTGGTTTTGTTGCGTTTGCTCTGCCACTACTGCTCAAGGATAGAAAAAAACTTTTTGAAATGCTTTTAGGATTTCTGCCCGTAATATTTCTCATACTTTTGTTCAACAGCGTTGCATATTCAGGGCCTTTAAATGCCGGTTACGGTTCGGGTCTTTCTATTGCCTCTTCTCTTGTACAAATTAACCCACTGACTTTGCTAGCTTACATTGTAATACTTCTTGTAATAGTTCCGGGTTTGCTTATATCCCCTTTATTTTCATCAAAGAGATATTTGCCACAGTTTGTCCTGCTATCAATTGCATACCTCTGGCTCACCTCAAGGTTTACAGATATTACCGCATTCCCACTCACAATAGATACAATTCTTACCGCAAGGCTTAGGTACGTAGTTCCGTTTATTGGGCTTCTTTTGATTCCGTATTCTGAAGTACTTGATAAAATTGCTGCAAGATTTAGCGTTGATAAATCCGCTAAAAATATTTTGTTCATATTACTGCTTTTAGTTTTAACAATTGGCGCGGTTTTTGCTTCTTCTATCCATGCAAATTTTACAAATTCGCGTTTCGAAACTTTTAACCAGATTAAATCCAACATTCCGCAGGATGCGCTACTAATTGGAAGTTCTGATAACTGCATTTATTCCATTGCCCCAAGCCTTGAGAGGACAAGATACCTAAATATTGTCCCGGAATATGACCTTGGGCAGCAAGGCAAAAGCATCCGCCTTAATGAAAGGTTTTCAAGTGACACCTATTTTTTGGATCTTAGCTATTCAAACCGCTCCTCAAACACAAGCCAACGCCAAAACAACACAAATTGGGAAAAGAAATATATGGAGGATTTCATTGAAAATAATTCGAGCAGCCTCGAACTTGTCTTTGAAACCAAGCAGCCGAATAATCTGAGCATTTACAAATGGAAAGGTGACAAAGATTAGGCGACTTTTGCCAATTACTCTTGCACGAATTTAATATAAAAATCAATGCCAGTTACACGTTACTAACGGTGAAGGAATGTTTAACCTTGAACTCATCCGGGAAGAGAAAGCGACTCTATTTGCATTATCATTACTTGTTTTACTAAGTCTGGTACTGGGTTTTTCACTAATTTCCTGGGGTCTGCCGTATTATCTGCATCCAGATGAGCAGTTCGTTGTAACCAATACAATGCGCATGGCTGAGAACCGCTTATTGCCAACCAACTCCATATACCCGCCCCTGTTTTTTTATACACACCTGTCATTATATGGCGCATTTTTCGTCATACTAAAAGCCACGGGAGAAGTTTCCAGCTTGTCGGATTTTGCGGACTATTACCATTCAAACCAAAGCATTTTTTTCATGATTTCAAGGGGGCTGACAATTCTTGCATCCTTACTTATTGTAATTTTGGTTTTCATTTTCACAAAGAAAATTTCAAACAATTCTGCCGCAGCTCTTTTGGCATCTTTTTTCCTGGTTATCTCGCCCGGTTTTCTTGCATCCTCTACGCTTATAAAAGCGGATATTTTTATTGCCCTGTTTCTTTTGTTATCCCTATACTGCCTGATTGTCAAAAATGAAAAATGTAATAAAACAAAGTGGATTGCTTTATTTTCAGCGCTTGGATTTAGCGTTAATTATTACGGCGTTTTCATAGTCCCGATAATTGTTCTGGGTTTTTTATTGTTAAAACAGAAAGAAATGATAGCACCCTACCTGAAAAAAGTAATCATTTTCGGAATCGCGTTCAATTTTATATTTTTGCTAAACTTCACGGGCGGAATAAACGATATTCTGCATGTGCTCAGCATGGTCAAAGACAGGACCGCTTCTTTGTGCATGCAATTTTGGGAGGGAAACCAATTTTTCAGCATATTTGGCGGCATTGGCATTCCACTGTTATTTGCCGCCATCGGATTTTTTTACTTTTGGAAACAGAAGCGAACAGATTATGTTATGCTGGGAGGTTCAACTTGCATATTCTTATTTTTCCTGTTTTTAATTTCAGCAAGAGAGCCGAGGTACTCCATTGCGGTTTATCCGCTGATTGCAATGCTGGCTGCCGTAACAATAATAAAAATTTATGGCTATCTGGCCGGCAAATACAAATCAGACTTTCCAAAACTGGCATTTGCCGTTGTTTTAGGCCTGCTGTTAATCCCTACAATCCTCACGACTTATAATCTGGTGGCAAATGAAGATACCCGCTTTGTGTCGGCCGCCTGGATAAAGCAAAACATCCCGATGGACAAAATTATAGCGACCGAAACTTACGGGCCAACTCTATATAGCCCGACTTACTACACTTTTAGCTATTCCGGAAAAGACCCATACGATGGCAAGGGATTTTACCTGCTCAAGGATTATTATATAACGGATGTAAATTTTTACAGTGCAGATTACCTAATACTCTCAAGCCTTGCATCGGATAAAACCAAATATTTTTGCAACAAAGAACCGCTCAAAACTTATGGCAAAATCAGAGGCTGTCCGCTCATTAAATCCTGGCGCGCAGAGCCTGCAAATTTCTGGTTCCATAATCCGGCCATTGAGTTATATTCAAATTGCCTGAAGACGACCTGATTGCTTTTTCAATATTATTTGCCGATAATTTTTACTTCCGGCAAAGGGATGATAAATTTCCCGCCATTTTTTATGAATTCGCCCTCTTTTTTGAGTATGGTTTCTGTATAACCTCCATAAGCAAGCAGAAGCGCATAATCCGGGTTCTGTTTTCTGAATTTATCCACTGGTATAATTGGTATATGTGTTCCTGGCGTGAACTTGTTCTGCCGGAGTTGCGAATCGTCCACAATATAATCCAAAATCCCGGTGCCTATTTTGCAGTAATTCAATAATGTATTGCCCCTTGCAGGTGCGCCATACCCGATAATTGTTTTGCCATCCGATTTTAATGAATGCAAAAGCTTTGTCAATTCCTCCCTTCGCTTCACTACCTTGTTTGCAAATTCCTTGTATGTCTCAAGTTTGTCAAGTCCGTGTTTCTTTTCTTCTTCCACTAGTTCCCGGACTGCCGGTTTTACCTCTCTTTTTGAATTGCCACAGTAAACCCTAATCGAGCCTCCGTGCGTTTTGATGCGCTTTGCATCGAAAACCTGCAGGCTATATTTTGCCAAATAAGGGATCAGTGGGTGCAGTGAGTAATAACATAAATGTTCGTGGTAGACATCATCGTACTGGAGTTTTTCAACGGTATCGAGAAGGTAGTGGTTCTCGAAAATAAAAATCCCATCATCCTTGAGAAGAACCTTTATCCCTTTTAGTATTTCATCAAGGTCATCAATATGGGCGAAAACATTGTTGGCAACAACCATGTCAGCTTTTCCATGTTTTTCTACAATGCCGCGGGCCACTAATTCATTGAAAAAATCATTTATGGTTTCCAAACCCATATCATTTGCCATTTTGGCTATGTTTCCTGCGGGCTCAACCCCAATCGCGCGCACCCCGAGTTCCTTGAGAGGTTTTAGCATCATTCCGATGTTAGAGCCTATTTCTATTACAATTGACTTTTCACTGAGACCAAACTCGGCGACTATTTCTTTTGCATAATCCGTAAAATGCGGCGAGAGGACAGAATGCGGGGCATACAAATATTGTGAAAAAAGCCTGTCCTTGGGCACAACGTCAAGGACCTGGACAAGTTTGCAGTTTTTGCAAAAAATTACCCCGAGAGGAAAATAATCCTCATTTTCTCTGAGCTGCTCTGAAGTAAGAAATTTTCCTGCAAGCGGTTGGGGGCCCAATTCCAAAAATTTATGCAACTCTTTGCTCTTGCAAAATCGGCAACTATCTTTTTTCATAATAATCCACAGTCCTTGATATCCCTTCCTGAATTGATACCAGTGGCTTAAAGTCCAGTCTTTTTTTGATTTTCCCAATGCTTGCAACCATGTGCTTCATTTCCCCGGTTCGTTCTTTTTCATATTTTATTTTTGGTTTTTTCCCCATCTTGTCTGAAATGGTGTCAATCAACTGGCTTATTGAAACACTCTCGTTCATTGCGACATTGAAAACTTCCCCAAATACAGAAGCATCCAAAGTGTTAGCCGCAATAATATTTGCCTCCACAACATCCGCAACAAAAGTGAAAGGCCTTGTGCTGCTGCCATTGCCATACACCGTTATTGGCTCATTGGTTCTAATTTTTTGGATAAATGTATTTACAACCCCGACATTAACTGCCTGCCTTGGGCCATAAACGCTTGCATAGCGGAAAATGATTGCCGGAAGGTTATATTGCCTATGCCACAGCCTGCAATATTCTTCACATGAATATTTGCTGACCCCATAAGGATTAGTTGGGGCAACATCAGATTCTTCCGTGCTCTGTGCCTCTTTAGAGTTGCCATATACTGCAATGGTCGAAGCGAGGATAAATCTCTTTGCCGCATTTTCCGATGCCCATTTCAGCATATTTAGCGTGCCATATACGTTGGTCAAAAGATCTTCACGCGGCTGCTTTACGCTAAAAACCATTTTTTTCCCTGCGTGGTGGAAAACGCAGTCAATATTTTTAATCGCAATTTTTTCCAGCTCTTCAGGTTTTGTGACATCGCCTTCAATAAAATTAAAATTTAGGTTTTTGATGAACTCAGAGAGATTATCCCTATTGCCAGTTGAAAGATTATCAAGCCCTATTACTTTCCAGCCCTCTGATAACAGCCTTTCGCATAAGTGCGACCCGATAAAACCCGCACAACCCGTTACCAGCCCAGTTTTAGCCATTTAAAACAACCAAAAAAAATTTGTCACCGAAACTTTTTTAATACCCTTAAAACCAGTGCATTAGTTGCTTCCCGCGTATATTTAGTTTTGATTAAATCGGCATTTTTTTTGGCTTTGAACTTGAATGGGCCGAAATTTTTCAGTATCATATCAAGATTTTGCAAGAGTTCTTTCCAGTTGTTTGATGCAAATCCTGCATTGTTCCTGGAAAAGAATTTTTGAAAGCTCTCATTGTTTTTGGGTGTTTTTACTAACACCGGAAGTCCGCAGGCCATGTATTCAAGTATTTTAACCGGAACCGCAAATAATTCAAACTCTTCCCAGAAATCAATTCCAACGTCTGCGGCTGAGAGGTAACGATATACTTCCCCGTGCGGGACATTTTTAACCAAACGGAAATTATTTTCAAGCCCAAGTTGCCCTACTAAAGATTCAATTTCAGCAATGCGCTTTTTTGCCAACGGAGTCTCATCAGAGGCAATTACAAAGAGAATTATTGCTGAATTTTTTTTGATTATTTCGGCGCTTTCCTGCAGAAAATCAAGGTAACGTTCATCCCCAAGGCCGCCCAGATAAATAAGCACGCGGGAATTCTTGCGTATTCCCAATTTTTCACGTATTTTTTTCCCCTCGGTTAAATCCAAATAAACCATTTTTGTGTCCACGCCATTTTGCGCGACCAAAATTTTGTTTTCAGGGATGGAGTATCTTTTTTCAAGCCACTTTCCAATGGTTGAATCAAGCACAAATATTTTATCAGAATACTTGTGGGCAACCATTTCCATCAAGGCATAAATTTGGAATTTTATCATTTTTTCCCGCGCGGTTTTTAACTTTGCAGCCGTCTGTGTGAATATGTCCTTGGAATCAAGGACAAACTTTTTTCCTTTCAGTTTGCAGATGAGCATTGAAAAAAAAGTATGTGTTATGGGCGGGGAAGTTCCCATTAAAACATCAAAATCTGTTTTCCAAAGGAGTTCTAGCAAACCCATAATTCCATCATACCTGACTATGTCCCCGTCTGATTTCAATCCACCTCGCATTGGGGCAAATATTATTACTTGATTGCCCTTTGAAATAAAATAGTCCGAAAAACTGCTTACCCGCACAATTGCCGCCCCTTTTTCAGGATATGCATAAGGGCACACAAGGCATATTTTCATTTTGAATCGCCTTTAAATATTGTCAAAACAAATTTTGGATTGGAAATAATTTTTTTCACGAGGTCAATGTCAGCCTTATCAACAAAAAACAATTCCCTTAATGTGTATTTTTCCCCGGAAATTTTTTTCATATACCTATTTTTTAGAAGTACATCAATTAGTGGTGTAAAAACATTGCTAATTGCCATTCCTACAAGTCCAAAATAAAAAGTAAAAATAGAGCCCAGTCCAACTGTTAACGCAAGCAAAACAGCCGAAATTAATGTGAGATTTTTTTGGGCTTTAAGGTTAAAGAATAATGGCTTCATTGGCATGTTCACTATGAACAGAATTACCGTTAAAAGCAGCACCCTAAAAACATTGCCATATCCGGCAAAACCAATTCCAAGCACCAGATTCAAAATCTGCTCTGAAAAAATCATTGTAATAAGCAGAAATGGAAGTGAAATAAAAAGAATATATTTTGTTGCCCTGTAAATCATTTTTCTCGAATCATCAAAACTCCCATGCCTGTTTACAAGCGGGTAAAAAATTGTTTCGAATGGCTCAAAAACCCTCATGATAAGAACCTGCACTTTGAGCAGTGCGCCATAAATTCCAACGGCTCTAACCCCGAGAAAATATTCCACTATCCAGGGGGAAATGTTTGATTCAACATTTCTTAATTCTGAAAAGACCGCAACCCACTTGCCGTGATTTTTAGCCATCTCAAAAAATAACAATGGGTTTGAGCGCATCCGTGTAATTTCTAAAATTTCTTTCGGAATAAAAAACAAAAAAATTATTATCGTGACAATTCCGCTTATGATAAAGGCCTGTAAAATTCCTTCTACTGTTCCGGATATAAATGTAACAAATATATAAACCAGGATAAGTTTTGAGAGTGCATCGGCAAAAAGAAAAGAAGCATATTTCCAGAAATCAGCCACAATGTGGAAAGCACTTGTGACAATTGTTTTAATTCCGCTAAGAAACACCAATGCTGCAATAAACTGAATCATGGGCGTTAGGTCTTTTCCAAAATAAGCTGAAAAATAACCTGAAAAAAAATACATGGCGCCTGCAAGAAGGCCAGCCGAAAAGAGCACAAAAATAATATACCCTAAGAACAATCCTGCTGCCTGTTTCCTGTTATTTTGATACAATTCTTTTGAAACATCTGAAACAATGGCCTTTCCAAACCCAAGTTCTATGGAAAAGGTTGCGATGGAAAGCACGGACATTGCAAGGGTTAACAAACCAAAGCCGTACGTTCCAAGGGCATTAAGCATCACAATGAACGTGAAAAAATTCAGGATTGAAGTCAGAATGTTGTTGCCCGATATTATTACTGCATATTTGAATATTTCCTGTAAAGCATTCATCTAAAAATCCCCGTAATATTCGGAGTTCATTCCTTATGCCACTTTTTTTCTCCAATACTCCAGAAGGTCCTTAATTGTTTTTTCCAGTGGTATTTCCGGTTTCCAGCCTGTCTGCCTGTTGAATTTGCCATAGTCCCCAAGGAGCACTTTGACATCCGAAGGCCTCATCCTCTTTGGGTCCTCTTTTATCTGGATTTTTTTGTCGGTAAGTGAGAGAATCATGTCCAGCAGGGCCTGCATTGTGACGGTTTTTCCGGAGCAGATGTTGTACGCTTCGCCAGGAACGCATTTTTCAAGCGAGAGCCAGTAAGCCCTTACAACGTCCCTGACATCACTAAAATCCCTTTTCGAGGTCAGTGAGCCAACACTCAGAACCGGTTCTTGCGTGCCTTTTTCAATTTCGGCTACCTGCTTTGCCCAGTTTGAGGCAACAAAAACATCTCCCCTTCTTGGCCCGGTGTGGTTAAATGCGCGTGTTCTGACAATTTGGAGGCCATAACTTTCATGGTACTGATAGCCCAGAAGATCCATCGCTGCCTTGCTCACCCCATAGGGGCTCAGGGGCCTTAGCTGGTTTGTCTCAGTTATTGGCAATTCGTCTTCCGCTACCATCCCATATATTTCGCTGCTTGAGGCAATCTGCACCTTAATTTCAGGGTTGACTTCCCTTACCGCCTCATAAATGTTCAAAGCGCCCATAATGTTGGTTTCAAGTGTTTCCTTTGGCGATTTCCATGATTCAGGAACAAAAGACTGGGCTGCGAGATGGAAAATATAATCAGGGTTGATGTCCTTTATGGTCTGCTTGACCACAAAATAATCCGTAATGTCACACTTCACAAGATTCAGATTGCTCTTTATGTGATTGATATTTGCAAGGTCCGTGCTCTTGCCCCTGAAAGTCCCGTGGATTTCGCCAAGCTTGTTATTTATTATGTACTCGGCAAGGTGCGAGCCGGCAAAACCGGTTACTCCTGTAATAATGATTTTTTTCATTTTTCCTTCCTCCCAAACTATTAAAACTAACTGAAAGGTCTTTTAAGTCTTGGCAAGCCGCCTTGCCATGCCCAAAAATTTATCCTTAAACTTCCCAAAACCAAATCTTTTTCTAACAAATCCTGCAGAGCTTACTTTGCCTTTTTTGGCAAGAGCCCTGTCCACTGCCGCTAACCATCCATCTATTTCCAAAGAGGGCACTTTTTCAAGGCCACCAAGCCTTATTTCCATTGCTATCCCGACATTGGATGAAATAACTGGCGTATTGCATGATAATGCTTCTATTGGTACAAAGCCAAAACCCTCAAAACGAGATGGGAACACCACAAAATCGGCAGCAGAATAGTAAAGCGCGAGCTCTTTCCTGCCATTTACCAAAACCCCTTTTATGTTCTTTTTATCGCTCTTGGTTTTCGGGAAAGTGATTGAAATAAAATCTATCTCGGGCCTTCTCATAGCAATTTTTTCTAACAGGTCAAAGCCCTTCTGGTATTCCGGCCTTCCCACAAACAAACCGATTTTTTTCCCGTTGTCAAGGCTAAGCTTTTGCCTTGCAGTTTTCTTTCCAACCGGGGCAAAGGTTTTTGTATCAACCGGATTGTGTATGACCACCGAGTCCACGCCGTAATATTTTTTGTTCAAGTCCATAGTCAGCCGCGAATTAGCGACAACAAGTGAAGCGTTTTTCGCGCTAAGTTTTTCGAAAAAAGCATAAACAAGCATCGTCCTGTAGAACTCGAGGCTTGGTCTCTTAATGGCATCAAGTGCAAGGCCAACAAAACTCCCGTGGGAAATATTGATTATGGGGCAGCCGGTCTTCTGTTCTGTAATGCCCCAACCATACATTCCATTAGTAAGAATCAAGTCAGGTCTGAGCCTGCCAATGTTTTCCTTTACAAATGTGCAGACCGCATTTGCCTTTAGCGGCTCTTTTAAAGGGGAGAACCATTCAAATGCGCTCGGCTTAACTGTCTCATAACTAATGATTTCAAGTCCGGGAAAAACCGCCCTGAGATAATCATTGTATGTCTCAACCCCGGCTTTAACCCTGGGGTCATTTGTGGATGTTAACAGCAGCACGTTCATCTTATCGTCACCAAATAGTATATAGAATAAAACGGGAACGCTATCCCCCTTAGAAAGTTAAGTGATGCAAAAACAAAAAAATTGAAGGCGGTTTTCTGCATTCTTATCGTAATCCCATGCCAAAATATTGCGTATGTTATGACTCCCCCAGCCGCCAGAAAGATATTTGAAAAATATGCGCTGGTTAATATTGCCGCGAGTAAAATCCAAGAAACCGCAGCCTTTAAACAATCCAAAACAAAACCTTTCCCCAAAAATCTCAAGTATTTTTCCGGGAGCTTCTTGTAAAGCCTGATGTCCTCTTTTAATAATTCAAGTGTCTCAATGGGCCTCATCAAACCGACTTCTCTTTGAGGGTGAAACACCCTTGCCCTATCGTAAAAAACTATTTTTCCAAGGTCCATAGCCCTGAATGCAATGTCTGTGTCCTCTCTGTAAAAGTGGTAAGACTCATCAAATCCGCCGATTTTTTCGAGAACGCTCTTCCTAAAAGATAAGTTGCATGTTGGAAATAGGCCGCCTTTCAAGTTGACCGGCGCATTGGAATAGAGCTTTTTTTTACCTTCGGTGTAAGTAAGGCCCTCAACCCCCGCAATTTTCCGGTCAGAATCGAAACAGTTCAGGATCTGTGCGAGCCAATCATTATCTGGAACGCAGTCATCATCCGTGAAAGCTACAATGGCTCCCCTAGCCTTCCTTATGCCGATATTCCTTTTCTTTGCAGGGCTTTCGGTGTCGCAATAAAAACAGGAAAAATTTGAAATGTTTTTTGCCGCGTTTCTGCAAAGTTTTTCCACTTCCGTGTCATTTCCACGGACAAGCAAAACTTCAAAAATATTCGGTGGAATGCTTTGCCTCTTGAGGGCTTCAACAGTTTTAGCCAGCAGCTCTTGCCTATTGTAAGCCGGGACAACAACACTTATTTTAGGGTTCATTTTGCCGCCCCATATGCCTTTTCAAGTAGCGTAGCATTTTTGCCAAAGTCAAATTCCTTCGCCCTCTTTGCCGCGGCTTTTCCGACCGATTGATTGTTTTTGCCAAAAATTTGCTTTATTTGCTCTGCCGCCAGTTGGGTATTCTCAAAATCCGCAAAAAAGCCCTCTCCGCCGCGCACAATTTCAGAAAAACCTTCATTGCCCTGCACAATTGGTATGCAGCCGCACGCCATTGCCTCCACCAGCGCAAGACCAAAGCCTTCATAGCCTGAGGCGGAAACAAAAAATTCAGAGCCTGCGTAAAGGGCCCGGAGTTCCTGGTCAGTTGGGTTCAGGGCAAAGCGCACATTTTTTTCAATTCCAAGCGCCTTCACCTGCTGCCTATATCCGCCAAGAAGATTTTCCCAGTCAACCCCCGCAATTATAAGTTCAAAATCTTTTG
>CAZEBH010000014.1:0-17392 GCA_964510425.1 uncultured archaeon
GTTATGGAGGCCGAATGTCATGTTGGCATTTGCGCCTGTTGTTCGGCCATCTGTTCTTGCTATCATTTCCTCAGGCGTGAGTTCGCCCCATTCCTTCCACTTTCCTGTCATGATTTCTTTCGGGTTTGAAACAAGCCTGTTCTGGATAAAAGTTGCGGAGTTTGCGGTGTATGGAACATCGTGGCCGTAAATGTCCTTGACAAATGTATCCGCCCTGTTGCTTGCCGCTGCCTTGAGGTTTGAGTATGAAAGCCCTGTGGTTGAGGCCTTTGTTGCCTCATCAAATGAGTATAGCACAAGCGAATCGCCGCGGGTTTCAAACACCTGGCCCAATTCGGCGAGTTTTTCCGGGAATTTTGAAAATCCATCCTGCGGGTCTGATTCCTTGAAAAGTCTTAGGATTCTCTGAAGGTTCCGGTGGTCTGAAAAGAGGTTCACAACTTCCCCGCCGCCATCCGGGGTAATTATCTTTACGCCCTTGTCGTATAATCCAACATTTGGATAGCGTGCAACCCACTCAATATAATCCGCCCCAATACCGGAATCATCGTAGGTATCATCCATCATGCGAATCATTTCCTGCCCGTACTCGCGGTACTTGGTTCTTGCAACAGGGTCGTCAAAGACGGCCTTTATTTCCCCGGCTTTAACGCGCTTAAATGCAATTTCCTCCGCTTCCTTGTATGCCTTCTGCGATGCCTTAAGCCTTGTAAAGCCCGCCCTTAGAACCGAACGGACGTCCTCCAAAAATCTTATGAATTCAGCCCTCTCCTCGACGCTTTTCATTTTTGTTAAAAATCCCTCGGGGCCCAGCCATTTTCCCAGATAGTCCTGGTATGTTTCGGTTTTGAAGAGTTCAAACCCGGAGCCGTCCGGGTTTCCGGCAATCATCTGCTGCCACTCCTCTCTCCAGCCGGGATATTTGTCAAGCCTCTGATTAATTCTTCCTGTGCGCAGTTTTCCTAGCAGTGACTCGTTATTTATGAACCGCGACCTGAATTTGTCCAAAAATTTCTGGTACTCCTGCCTCACACCGCTTAAAAATCCGCGCCTTCCTGCCCAGCCAAAAAGTTTTTTTGTGTGGTAGAGAAGGCTTGGGCCAAATGAACTCACAACCATTTCACTCGACATCCATGAGTTGAAATATTTGTCAAAAAGCGAGTAGGAACTTATTACACAGGCCGAATCGTTGCAGTTTGTCTCAAGCTTTGCTGAAAAGGAATTTGTGAGAATCGAATTGGCAAGAAGTTCCTTTTCAAGCCTTGTTGCGGTTTTTATCTGCGCCTCATTGCCATCCTGTGCAACAAGGGCGCTTTTTAGGATTTCGTTTTCCTGTGGGCTGAATTTGTTTGTATCTTCCTCTGTGAAGAGCTCTTTTATTGGCTTTAGATCTGCAAGTATTCCGGAGCCCGAATTGCGGTATGCGAGGTTCGGCCCTGTGAGCGCGCAATCTGGTGAACTGAATGTTTCGCATCTTCCTGTTCGCAGCGAATCTTCAAGAACTACCCCAAGTGAAAACGGGCCTTTTATGGAATTGTTCAAAAATTGGGCAATCTCCCATGGCTTGAATTTGAGGCTTGGGACTTCACCCTTAACCGCAACATTCTCATCCCCTGGTTTTGTGAGAATTAATGTGTTCGAATCCAGCCTGTCGCGGGATTTGTCCTTTGAGGTTTGCCCCGCGATTTCATTTCCGGTAAAGCCCTTTTTGAGAAGGTCAATTAGGTTCTGGGTTTCATTATCCGTTAGTTTTGAAGAATCGCAAACATATGAATTAACCTGCGGGACAGATGAAGAAGCCGCAGCTGGCTGAGTCACTGCTGCAGCTACAATTCCTGCTTCACGCGCCGCTGTCTCGGCAGGTGTTTCAACAAGTGTACGCGAATCTTTTGCCGCATTGGTTGTTGGCGCGTCCGCAAAATCTGCAAAAGAGCCCCCGTTAACAGACTCGGCAAAGGCGGGGAAAAACATCAGGTAAACTAGAAAAAGCGAAAAAATCTGCCTCATAAAACCACTTGGGAAAAATGCCACCGTTCTGCCATTTAAAGTAGGTATCGGGCATATTTATTTATATGCCCCGCTGGGGCTACCCCGAAAGTTCCAATGCGCCCGTAATGACGCCCAATTAATCTTGCCAAGAAAGGCCGGTGGAACACAAAGGATTATATGCCCCATTGGCTTTTGTTAATTATGGATTCTGCCCTTGCCCTCACGCGTGAGAGGCTTCTGCCACTTGTGTCAAGAAGTTTTGCGCTCTGCATCCAGCTTTTGCCAAAAAAAGTAAAACCGCAGGTCGGGAACTTTTATTTATTGTGCCGCTATGCAGATACTATTGAGGACTCCTTGCTGCCCAATGCCAAAAAAAAGGGCTGTTTTAAGCAATTACTTTTCTGCATCAAAAAAAATGACAGCGAGGGCATTGCAGCCTTAGGGCAAAAAATATTGCCAGCAATTGAAAAGGGGCAGGATGGGGAACTTATCCGCTCGGCTGAACATGTCCTGCGCGAATTTAACTCTTTTGGTGAAAATGACAGGAAAATCGGCCTGCACTGGCTTACGGAAATGTGCAGGGGAATGGAAAAGTTTTCAAAAAAAAATATTGACTCCTTTGCCGACCTTGATGAATATTGTTATTTTGTCGCCGGAACTGTCGGGTTATATCTAACCGAACTTTTTATTTCTGCATACAATATCCCAAATCATGCGGAAATGATGGATAAGGCAAAAAATTTCGGGCTATTGCTCCAAAAGGTGAATATTATCAGGGATTTTTCGCATGATTATAAAGATGGACGGGTTTTTTGGCCGGTAAAAGTTTTTCAAAAACACAATGTGCCGGTTGCCAGTGTTCTTGCATCCAAAGAAACCGCTGGCGCGCGCATGGGGGCATTGCAGGACATGGTTTCAGATGCACGCAGGCACGTTAAATATGCGCACGAATATATTGCAATGCTTCCTGACGCGCAACTTAAAATGGCCTGGTCAATTCCGCTTTTAATGGCGCTCCCCACACTTGATTTGTGCGAAAACAACGAGGCAATATTCGATTCAGGCGCCACAGTAAAAATCGACAGGGGCAGAACCGCAACTATTATTGAAGGGCTAAGAAAAGAATACCAGTTCTAAGTATTGTGTTGCATCATTGCAAAAACCGAACAAATTAGCCTTCAATGGCTTTGTCTTATGCCTCCCACATTTAAGGGCTTTGGCCAGGACATCCGGACAAAAAAGCCCGATTTTTTTAGGAGTTGTGCAACAAGGCAAGTTCTAAGGCAAATAATATTGACCCTCAAAATGTGAGTTTGTGTTTTAGCCATAATAGATAAAAAATAAAACTCCGGTCACGGCTTCCGGGATTATGAAGAGCAAAATCGCAACCCCGACAATTGATGCCAGATAGGTTGTGATAAAAAGGCCAAGCAGCGGATGTGCCTTTGGGAGCCTTTTGTTCACCCACTCAAAAATAAATGACCCGATGAGTTCTAGTGGCAGGAGGAGAAGGGAAATTACTGCCGCGGCAATTGTGACCTTGAAAAGACCGTATAAAAATGACATCAGGTACGACCCTGATGGCGGGGCAAATACCGAAGGAATCTCGCCCTGCACTGAAATCGATTGGTTTAGCCCCAGGAGGAAAGGGATAAAGTAAACAAAAAGAAGCATCACCCACAATACCGCATATGTTGCGGCAAATGCACAGAAAAGCCAGTTCCATTTTGTTTTCTTTTGTATTTTTCCCAGCAGCCACCTTGCGGCAAGAATTATCACAAAAATTGGCACTGCCGCAATAAATGAGCCCTTGAGCAGATCAAGGACCGAGAAAACAAGAATTTCGATTGGGTTTGCCATCCAGACATTAATTTATTTTAACTACTTTTAAAAGGATTGGTCTGCAATGCCCATGCACATCTTGCGCACAATAAGGCCAAATAATGCCCTAGGGCAAAACCGCGGAACCCTTTTAACCACTTTAAATCTTTACTTAACCATGATTCCGGTTGCTTCGGTTGCGGATGCACTAATTGTCACATACCTTGCCCTCGGGTCCGGGACATGGGGTTACATTTTCCTTCGCACGGGCTGGCCCAATATAAGGCAGCTTGAGCCAAGTTACAAGAAGGGCTGGAGCCTCGCATTCGGCATTGCGTTTGCGACGCTGATGGCGCTCATTGCGCAGGCTGCATCATATTTTTATCCCGGCCACGGAAGTGTTCTCGAACTGATTTTTATCGGCGCCCCGGCGGTTTTCATTTCAGCCTCTTTGGTTTTTTCATTCAAGCGCAAGTTCCTCAAAAAACACAGGGTCACAGTGTCGGTTCCAAAAAGGGTTGTAACTGCGGGGATTGTTGCAAGACTGGCAATGGACCGCATCCCATTGAATGAATATATGCGGCAAGAGCCACTTGCCGCCGGTGCCGGCGGGATTGGGATTGCCGAGATGTTAAGGGTTGAGACGCGCGAATCGATGCGCGCTGGAGGCGCAAAAAAAGAAATGCCTTTGAACGCACAGGCTGACATTGAAATCCCGGTTGTGACAAGAGAGCCCTCTGGTCTTTTGGAATTACGACCGGAGAAAGAAAATACAAAAAGCGTTTTTGTGGCCCTGGGCGCGGAAAAGGGAAAAAATGCCCCGCAGCAGACCGCAAAGAAAACGGCAAAACCGGTTGATGCACAGATAAGCCCCCTGCCGAATGAGGGAATTCCCGAACAGAAAATTTCAGATTGGGCTGCAAAGCCGCTGCAATCACAGGGCAAGGGGCAGGGAAATATTTTCGCAACGCCGCCAAAGCCAATCTTTGAGAAGCGCCGGATATTTGATGGGCTGTTCGGCAAAAACCCGAAGCAGGGGCAATCTGGAAAAATAATTTCCCCGGTTATTGCGCAGAAAAAAATCGCGCAAAAAATATCCCCCGCAGTGAATGCCGCCAAAGAGGTCATGCGGGCGGAGCGGGAATCTGAAATAATGAGGCGCGAAATGGAACGGCGCAAAGCGCTGGAAATTGAGTATGCGCAGCTGAGCGTTGAACAGGCAGAAAGGGAATCGGAAATAATCAGGCAGGAAATCTATGTGCATGAGACGTATCTCGCGAAGGCAAAAATTTCTGCGGCACAGCAGGCGGCAAAAAAGGCGGCGCCCGGCAAGGCAGGCATTTTTTCTTCAATTACAGGCATGTTCTCCGAAAAAAAGCGGTCGGCTCCTGCGGCAGTCGGCACACCGCAAATTTTTGCCCCAAAACAAAATCCCGTCCAACCGGCCAAAAACCCGGCGGTGCAGGCGTCTCCGTTGCATTTCCAAAATTCGGGGCCTGCTCCGGCGCCCAAAAATCCGGTTTTTACCGGCAGGGCTTTTGAGCATCGCAAACGGCTGGTGAAACCCTCAACCGCACAGTCAAAAAAAACCGTGCCGCCCGTGGCAAAAGAGCCAACAGGGCAGTTTGAGTACAGGCAGGAGATTAGCGCTAAGAGGCTTGAAGAATTGCGGCGCAGGCTCTTTGAACTTGAGAGGGCAAAATCGGATAACGAAGATTCTGCGAAATCATCCCCCTTACAGTCGAGGACAACACTGGAATCAAGGCTTGAGATGGCTTCGCAGGAGGAATCACGAAGGGATGGCAGGAAATTCACCGAGGACGTCCTCAAAATTCTTGAAAGAAAATCCCTTGAGAACAAAACCGGCGTATCTTCTAAAGAGCAAACGGAGCGCGAGGTGGAATCATCAAGGCAATTCATAATTGATAACGTCCGGCAGGCAAACCTTAAAGAAGCAATTGCGCACCAATCCGGGGCGTATGTGACAGCCGCGCAAAATCCGCATCCGGTTACTGCGCTGCCAAGGTCCGCAATGCTCCTAAAGCAGCTGCTCAAAGAGGAAAGTGTTTAGAATGGCTGATGTTCCAAGAAGGCTCCGCAGATTTTACAGGGGCGAAAAGCCCACGGAGCAGGAAATGAAGGAGAAGAGCACTGAGCTTGCAATAAAAGAGGTCGACAAATTCAGGCAGGCAAATGAGAGATACCCTGCAAGGCAGGAACTTGACCTTATCAGTGACAATGTTTTTGAGCAGCTAAAGCGTGAAATTGACAGCGGCGAGGATACGGAAGGAAAAAAATCCGGTGACCCCGACAAATCCGGTGACACCAACAAGGCTGTGCAGTCCGGCGGGGGGAAAAATTTTTTGGAACAGAGAAGGGAGAAACGCGCGGCGCAGGGCACCGAAAAATCCGGCAAGGGAAAGAAAAAATCTGAAGAAGACCTTGAGGAAATGCGGGATTTTGAAGGAGATGGCGGGGCTGAAAGCGGCGAACTATCCCCTGAAGAACTCTTGGAAGAACCGCGTGGGACTGCGGCGGATGAGGATTCGGTGAATGTGCAAAAGCTGGCTGAGCTTGATGAGCTTTCAAATCTTGAAAAGGACCTCTCTGATGATGATTCCGATCTTGTGGAGAAGGAAGTTGATTCTGACCTGAATATCTGCCCGCACTGCAATAGCAGGGCGGATGATTTGTTCTACTGCCCGAACTGCGGCGAGGCATTCTGCGACCACTGCGCAAAGGCGGTTGAGGTGCAGGCGGAAGCCGTGAAGTATACGTGCCCGAAGTGCGGCAAGGATTTCAAAAAAACAAAAAATAAAAGATGAATTTCGGATTGCATTTTGCAAATTCTAAGGTCCGATAGCGGCGGGAATTGTTTCTTCCACGCAGTTTAAAACATCGGCATCAAACAGCGGTTCTTTCCTGTCATCCGTTCTTCCAAGGCCTGTGGCGTCCCAGAGCACCAGATCAACCTGCGCATCCTTTGGGCAGAAATGCGATACCGAACAGGTCGCATCATCCACAAGAAGCGTGGTTCTCGCGGTTGCCTGTGAAGTCCCCCCCACGTTTGAAAGCAGCCTTGAGAGCTTTGCGCTGAGCACATCATAATCCGCTTTCTTTGCCGCGCTGTCTATGCCGCAAAAATAGTTCACATGCTTTTTGGCATCATCAGGCCTGTAGACAACGAATTTGCGCAGTGTTCCGCTAAGCTCTTCCCGTTTGAAATTCGTGGTGTGCAGGTACATGAACACCAGTCTTTTTTCAGAGGGGATTGTGATGTAGAACGCGTAATCGAAATTGTCCTGCACAGGATTTAGTATTGCAAAAATCGCCTTGCCAAGCACGTTGCGCTCATAGGGGCCAACCTGCTCATCGTCGTAATAATCCTCCTTTATTATTGAAAGGAGAAAGTCAACTTCTGCCGTGGTATCGGTAAGGGACTGGTGGACATCGCGCGGAGTTGAGGAGTAGAGTATTGCCTTTAGCGAATTGGTCGCAAAGGTCGTGCTGGATTCGGCATTTATCTGCTGCTTGACATTGCCGCCATAGGAGTTTGCAAAGCCGAAGAGAAAAATTGCAAGCGAGGTGACTATCATGACAAAATAAAGGGCGTCTGTTTTTGCCGCCTGACCTTTCCGGCCCACTCCTGCCCGTGCCCGACTGGCACCTGCCAGCAGCCGGAATGGAACGGACTGCCTGTCGGCAGGCTTTGTTTTGCAGTTATTCATGCTTTGCATCATTTCCACGCCACCACGTACAGGTGCATCGGCTTTACTATCTTGCTGTCCTCAACAACAATCGGGAAAATCCTTGTGACCACCTTGAGTTCTGATATTTCCGTGGAGGAAATATAGTCCGCTATTGAACCGCTCGAGCCGGTTTTGGAATTTGTGTTAGAGCAGTAGAATGTCCCGTCGCCATTGCTGAAAAAATTTATGGAGTAAATGTCGGGTGGTGCTGTGGCGGGAGAATTTTGCGCGTCCGCGGAGATTCCTGCAATGAATTTGAGGTTCATAACTCCAATCTGTTCGCACAACTCCTCGAAGTTATCGTGGCTGTATATGTAGCTGTTTGACTGCAGTATTCTTGAAATTTTCATCACGGCAAGGTCGTCCTTGAAATCCGTGTTGCGTGCATCAAAGGAATTGAACGCCACAGTGAAAGTTGAGAAAAAAATCACGAGACCGAAAAGCAGCGGTATAAGCGAAGGCAAATCATCGCCAATCGGCCCGATAAAGCCCCTTTGGTTTAGCATAAAAATCCGCCCTCGCTTCCCGCAGCCGGCGGATGCACCGAGTTGCCGATTGTTTCACGGTCGACTTCGCATCCGGCGGCATCCTTGTTACATGCAATCACATAAAAGCTTTTTTTCCCGCCCACAACTTCCTTTACAAATTCAAGCGAGTTCTTGGGGTTTTCCGCCTGCGGGTCGACATAAACTGATGTTTCATCGGTTACAATTGCGCCCCCACCGGTTCCCTCATATCCGGTGCCGTTGTATCTTCCAAGCGAATAGATGTGGATGTCGGCTTTCGTGCGGAAGCTGTCCGCGGCAATTGCCTTTGGGACGTAATCACTTGACTGGAAAGATTTTTTTATTTCTTCGCGCGGAAAAATTGAGTATATGAGCACGTTGATTGTGCCGCCCGAGCCGTCATCTAGTTCCTGCGTTGAAACCTTCAACACATAATAATAGCTGCTGCCTGCAATCGCAAGTTTGTCCGGAATCTGGATTGAATCGGTAAAGCAGTAATTTGAAAACAACAGAAGCGAAGATGATTCCTCCGTTATCTTTGATGCAAGTTGGGCAGCCTCCTTTACTTTTGCAATTTCGGTCAGGCTCGCAGCGAAGAATGCAACAATTGCAAATATTGCGGTTACCAGTATTAGAAGGTTTAGTTTGCTTAAAATAAAGTCCAGCATTTATCCCGCCTTCCTTTGGTAAACGCAAACTTGCGGGGTTTTGCTAAAGAGGTTGAACTCGGCTTTAAGTGTGTACTGCCCCTGCGGGATTCCGAAGTCCTGGTCCTGCCAGTTGGCAATCTCGTACTCGCCCGCACTGCCAAATACTCCCGGGTTGCATGGCGCTTCATTTGGAAAAGTTGTTGCCTGCGAAACCCTCAGGCATTTGGTTTCCGAAAAGAGCGGGTTGTAAAATGAGATAACCTTGCAGCTCTGGACCCCGCCGCCACAATAGGCGGAGCAGTACGCCTCCTCTTCGCTGTCGAGTATGCGCAATTTGCTCTCATCTTCCTTAAAGCATCCGGGAAGGGAATATGCAACGTTGGTCTTTGACTTGTTCTTGACCACGGTTTCTATCGCTGTGCGAATCTGCTCCATGTCCTGATTCATGTTCCCCTTGCAGATTTCGAAGTTGAGCTTGTCAAGCGCATTAAAGCCGATAATTATCACAAAACCCATGAGCACCATTGCAATCAAAAGTTCGAACGGCGCCGATTCCTGGCCTTTGGAAGAGAACATGATTTGAATAAACACAAAACAACTATTTAAGGGTTGGCGATTTGGGAAATGACCTTAGTGGAGGGGCAATTTGGATTAGGGAGTCTTATTATTCAGCACAGGCTGGCTCTGGACAATGTCCTGGCTTTGCTTGAACATTGGTTTTATGAGGGCAATTATCAGGATTGCCGCGATTACAAAAACGATGAGAAGATAAACCGAGTTCCACTCGCTCTGGGCGCGCTCTTCAACAAGAAGTCGCTTAATGCCCTGTAGTGCCATGAGAAAAATATTGGGTTTTGTTGTATTAAAGGCTAATGTTTAGGGTATAATTGCAACGAGGCATACCCTTTTGCTGCTCGCATCAACCGCAAAAGTATCAGAACAGTCAGTTACATCTATTGCAAATTCACTGGATGCACCGGCATATTCATAATCTTCCAAGGTCTTCTCAATATCTCCTGAACGGTCGCAGACAACTAGAAGCCTTACTTTCTGCTCGAAATTCCCGACATACTTAATGACCTGGTCATTTCCAGTAAAACTGCCATAATTCGGAGCCTCGGTGCTAGTTAATACGCACACTTCCTCACTTGAAAGCGCTTTCGACCCTTCGGCAATTGTTCTTGCATTCAAGCTGTCGCCATTTTTGAAGCTTACGTTTTCGACAATTTGTGGCAAACCAAGCTCGTTGATTTTGCTCTTCACTGCATTTGTTGCAGCATTGTTGGCCGTGGTGCTTCCGATTGGCGGCAGTACCTGCAAGGTCTGGAGAAGTATTAAAAGAATTGCTCCGGCAACTACAGCCGCGATTAAAAGCTTGAATACATCAAAGCCCTGGCCACTCTGGCCCATTCTAAGTTTTTTTTGAATCATGCAAACAGTATGCTAAACGTTTTACAAATATATAAACCTTATTATTTGATCCGGGCTTTGTGTTTCCATTCGCTGGCCTTGTTTAAAAAGTTTAATGTGGACTTTTGTTCAAAAATTGATTTGAAAAATGAAAAAATCGCCTAAATAGGCGTGTTGAATGATATTTCACAGCCAATTTCGCATGTGCCTGTTGTGTTTGGTTCGCATTTAATATAGGCATCAACCTGCTGGCCTTGCGTGAATTCAACGCTTTTTTCATCAACCTCAATTGAATTTTCGCCATTGTCAGTAAATGTAATGCACTCGCCCTCAAGGCCGGCATTTTTTGCAAGTCCTGCCGCAGTGTAAGCCTGCCCTTTTTGGAACTGCAGCTCATCAACCACCAATAGTTCGCCATTTGGCATTCGAACTGCATTCTGCAGGCCTTCGAGAAATCTTTGTTTGGAAACATCAAGGCGAAGGTTTTCAAAATACTGTATCGCACCGATTATTATGAGAAGTACTGCAAGCGCCATTATTGCGCCGATTAGCATTTTGAATGGCTCGAATGCCTGGCCCTTTTCATCAGAGTCTAGATGCAGAAAGGCTGACCGAAGGTCACCGCTCCCTCCCGGCCGAAGGTGCCCACGGTACGAGCAGGTCGGGTTGAATGGCTCAAAAGCCTGACCTCGCTGACCGATGTTTTTGGGAATCATGTCTAAATCGAACCTACCAGGGCATTTGAAATTATCATGCTTATCACAAACATTGCAACCGCAATTGGAAGATATGTTGCAATATTTATTTTGACAAGCAAATCATTGTCCTCCTCGATTTTTGTCGTGAAAAATGTCATGATAACAACCAGTTCAACAATGTAGAGGGCGACAATTAGGATGAACTGCGTGGGCGTTGCGATATTTGCAATTGATTCGGGTTTTATAAATCCGGTTGAACTAAGGCCGGTGAAGCTTGTGCCAAATGAGGAGCCTGATTGCGAGGCGGAGGAGGATACAATATCAGATGATGCAATCGATGCAATTGTTACTATTACAATCCTTTGCAGGCTTGTCGTAATTCCAAGCACAATCGGCGCGATGAAAAGCGTCATTGTCTTCATCGTGCCCGTTACATCTGAGACAAGGACCTTTAGCTGGTTTGCTACCTTCTCGGAGTTCTGCATTTGTATTGAAAGAGAAATGAGCGTTCGCGCAGCGACATTGACCCCAAGCTGCACCGAGTCAACAAGCATTTTCATGGAGCCCTTTATAATTGTCGAAGGGATTTTTGCAACTGAACCCGCGTACTCGTCAAATATCGCCTGTTCAAGCGGCATTCCCGCAAGATTAATGTTGTCAAGCGTTTTTTGGAATATCGTCCTTGAAATTTTCAGGTCTGGCAAAAATTCCGTGACGTGCTTTATCGCATCCTCAACCGGCTTGTTCTCGCCCATTCTTGAAGCCAGAATGTAGAGAGAATCCTTGAATTCGGATTCCATTGACTGGATTTCAAGCTGGATTTTTCGCTTGTAAATATTTGCGTAATAGAGAAGGATGAATACCGCAAGGGAAATTGTTATTAGAACCCCGAAAACCATCTTGTACGGGGCGACATCGTTCTCGCCCTGCGAAAAGAACAATTGCGCCTCTGAGAGAACCTGCACCTTAACTTTTTCTGCGATCTGGGTGCGTTCCTCTGCGGTTGTATTTCGCGCGTATTGTGAATAGAGTTCGGCATACCTCTGCCCCGTTTCATCCAAAGCAAAATATGTTTCCTTGTGCCCTGCACTCACGAGCGCTTCATCTTTGGAAAGGTCTGCAGGAATTAGCTGCTGCGTTCTGTCCTTTATTGCAAGGTCCTTCCACATGAATTTCGGGGGGAGCCCCTGTGTTGAAACGAGAAAGGATGCGCCAAGCCCCACGACGAGCACAAGGATTGCCGCAAGGCGCAGGTCAATTCTGATGCCGCGGATGTTCGCGGTCCATTTTCTGGGAAGGCCTTCGTAATTGTCAGGAATTGTCGGAGGGACATATGTGGGCGGCCTGTTTTGCAGCAGGTTGAGTGCGAATGCAATTGTAATTGCGGGTATTACCAAATTATAAATCAAAAAAAGTATTGCGGGGTTTGCAAGCGGCGCGCCTGAAAAGGAACTTCCCACAGGGAGAATTATTATGAGAAGAAGCGGGAGCAGAACGCCGATATAGAAGAGCATCGTGCTTGGCTGTGAGAGGTCACGGGCGTATTTTTCCATTTTGTTTCTTATGCTCTCAAGCATTTCGGAAACTGTCTGGTCCAGCAGGGCATAGCGTTTTGATTCGCTATTTTCAATTACTGAAGCGCGTATGCGCATTAGTGCGCGCTTGAATTCCTCGCTGTACTTGCCCCACTGGTATGCGAGCGCATCGAGCCCTTCTGAGAGCGAGTTGTATGTCCCTAGCTGTACTGCCCATATGAGTTCTCTGAAATCTTTTGCGATTTTGCCTTTGCCGTGGCTTGCGGAAAATTCTATTGCACGCTCTAAATTTGGCACAAGCTTTATTGACATTACCATATAGCCCAAAATTTCAGGAACATATGTAAGGGCCTTTGTCTGCTCGCGCTTTGCCGCCCTGTCAGGAAAGTTGTTGAAAAAATTGACCGCAAATCCCGCAATTATAAGCTGCGGGGCAAATGCCACGGCATACACCCCGATGCCGGTTCCGCCGATGAGGACGAGAAGGCTATACAATGGCGAATAAAGCTCCGCAATGCCGATTACAAATGCCGCAGCAAATGCAAGCAGCAAAAATATTTTTGCCGCGGCGGTGAACTCCTGCGCAGTGAGTTTCCATTTCAGAAAATCGATTGCGCCCTGGTTTTGTGCGGTGAACTTGCCGCCGTTTCCAAGCGAGGGCGAGAATGCATAAAGCCGCTTGCAGAGGCGAACGAAAAACGGGTCAGCCTCTTTTGTGAGCTTGCGGTCTCCATCCGAGAAATCCTCGCCTGAAATCCTGATTTTCCGGTAAAAATCGCCAATGGAAGGCTGCTTCTCGTCCTTGAAGTTTATGGGCGGCATTCAATTACCCCCTGCCTTCAACAGTTGCGGCTTCGGGCCTAAGGCTTGAACCCCTGTGAGGGGGTGTTGGGTACGCACCCGGCTTACGGTCGGCTTGGCCCGCTGTGCCCGCAGACGATTCATTTGCTTCTCCCCTTTATTCTTTTTACAAGATTGTTCCGCACCCAGTTCTTCCACTTGCCAAGCGCCTCGTCATAATCCACCGAACCGAATTCCTCAAGCTGCTCCTCTTTTAGCAAAATCAGTTTGTTGTTTGCAACAACCGTGTTCTCGGCCTCGAGAAGCTCGGGGAGCTTGAATTCGTTTTTGAGTTCGACCATAAATGCCTTTGATTCCGCGTTCATACGGATGCCTTTCCAGATTTTATCAATCGGAAGACCCGAAACCTCGCTTATGCGCGTGAACAAATCACTCTCCTTCAAATTGTCCTCAATCAGGTGCAGGTTGTCCTTTACGGCATCGTATGACATCAAATCAAGCAGACCGCCTTCCTCATCCGGGTCATGGTTCCAGTGCTTTTTTACCTCGGTTACCTGCACAACGCGGCGTTGCCTTGTAAGGCTTCCCTTGAAGCGAATCGGCCTTGCGACAACAACAATATCGGTTGCCTTAAATGATGTTGTGGGAACGCCCAGATCGTTTACAACCCTGTCCCAGACCGAGTATGCGCTATCACCATGGATTGTTCCCATTACAATATTTCCCGCGGCGCCGACACGCATGGCTTCATAGAGAACTTTTGCTTCCTTTGAACGGACTTCACCGACAATCAGGGCGCTGTCACCCAAACGAAGGGCGGTTCGCAGGGCCTCTTCCGGCGCTACCTCGTTGTCGCTCTCGCTTGTGCCAATCGGGGAGCGGGTCTTGAGGCGCTGGACATTAAAGCCGATTTTTTTCATGTAATCAACGGGCAGCTCGAGCGTGTTGTGGGCTATTATCCCATTGCATAAGAAGCTTTCGCAGTTTGGCACTGAAAAATCATAAACATATTGTTCTGTTGCCCCTAAGCAGGATACTTCTTTTACTTCGTCCCAGAAAATGTCGGCTTCAATTAGCGTTTTCAGGTCTTCTAAATCCGAGTCACGGGATTTGACTGCAGAAAGCATACTCGCGAACTTTTGCCTGCCGATTGAATTCCCCCTTGCAATGTAATCGTGGCGATTGAAATTTTGTACAATTGATGAAAGCTGTTCTTTTGCCTGCGAAGAAAAAGGTATTATGTCCGTGCTGTCATGGGTTGATACTTTTGAACATAGTTTTGCAAGTTTCGAATTTTTGGTTTGCTGCATGAAACCTATTTGTGATTGGAATGACTTGAGCATGTTCAAGGCGCTTATTCTGGAACTTAAGGTCTTGTCTGATTGCCTTGCCTTTATGCTGTTCCTGCACACAATTCCAAATGGCAAAAGCAGCATTTGCAGAGAATCTATTATGTTTTTTGAGCAGAGCGAGATGGTTATCTCCTTCTCACTTGCACAACCATCACCGCTGTATAAGCCGCTTAAAATATGTGATAGCTGTGCCTTTGAGAGTCTGTAGACCCACTTTGGAAAATTTTTGGTATAAGCATTGCCTTCAAGCCCGAGTATTTTCTTAAAGAACACATTAAGGGCCGTGTTTGAAATTATATAAGAAATGCCATCAGAATGCCTTCTTGCAGTAAGCCCGAATGCCTTTGCAAATTGCTGTATTTGGCCACCGCAGTCAGGGGTTGAGATTACAACTGCGTATTTTCCATCATAAGAACCGTCGGCAAGCCAGAGGCCGACCATTTGCAGGAGATTGTCATTCACAGAAATTTTTGCAGGTATTGCCTTTGATTTCCTGTCAGTTTTTATCAGCAGTTCTTCGCAGTTTAATTCATTTTTGAATAATTTGAATATCTTGACAGGAAGAATGGAATTCTTTTTCCATGCAGAGGCTATGCTGCGTGAATATCCGTGAGCCTTTGCTGCATTTCTGATTCTCGCAAAGTTATTATTTATGAATTCACTAAAGTTTGGGCCTGAGACATACCCTGCTTCGAATAACTCCAAATGTTCAAGTGCGTTAAATTCAGCAATGCCTGTGCCCTCCCAGGGAATTGTTCTGGGAAGGGCTATATAAGAACCCACATTCAACTGGCCGCATTTTAAGGGTGAAATTTTATTGCCAACTAAGCCAAAAATGGAATGGTCACCTGTGACTTTTATTTTTCTTCCGGTTCTGGTGGTGATTTCAAATATGTCCTTGCTGACTTTGTGCCTTGAAAATTGGCTTGGCGGGGCAAGTTTCATTTTGCCATTTTTATCCATGGAGTAAAGTCTGATTCCTTCAGGGTTTGACGGAAGGATTTCAACTCCGTTAAATGTTTCAAAGCCGTGCTGTTTCAAAAGCCCGTCAATCAACTCTCCAACAGTGGTATTCTCAATTAGTCCGTTACGCTCTGTCAATATCGATGAATCGCCAGTCACGCTGTCTTCCTGCACAATCAGGCGTGAGTTCTGGATAATTTCAAGCATTAATGCGCTCATAAGGGAAGTTTTTCCGGAACCACGTGAACCTGTCACCAGCATTGTTGCCTGCGAATCTATAAAAAAGGACAAAAGCCCCGCAGCCAGTGGAGAGAGATATTTGACATCCACAAATTGCGCCAAAGTCCACGGGGTGGTCTTGTGCAGCCTGAATGCAAATGCCGTTCCATCCGGTGAGAGGGGCGGTGAAATTGCTGCAACCCTTGTGTCAAGATCCGGCAAATCAAAATCAAGGACCGGGTGCGCCTCATCAAAGGGCCGCCCCGACATTGCGCGCAGCTTTGAAACAATCCTGTCCGCTTCCTTTTGCGCATAGACAACATTGGTCTGGCACTGGCCGAATTCGGAGTGCACAAGATAAATTGTCTTGCTGCCGATTGGCGCATCAATGTAAATATCGGTAACCCTTCTGTCAGAAAGCAGGAGTTCAAGAACACCGTACCCTACGGTGTAGCGCGCAACAACCTGGCTCAGTTCAATTATTTCCTCGTTTGTTACATTGATGCGCTCGGCCTTTGCAACCTCGCGCAGCGTGGACTGGTAAATCCTCTCAAAATATCGCCTGCTCTTTGCAAGGTTTGAAAGCGATGCCCTGCCGGGCTGGTATGATTTCACGGTTTCGATGGTTTTGTTTACGAGCAAAAACTTTTCGGGCGGCAGCGAATATTCCGGCAAATTTATGAAGTAGAGTTTTTCAGTTTTATCCGGGTGCTTGAAAATCTGCACAGTCGCTTCCTTTACAGAGTATTCATCAAGCAGCTCCAGTGCGTCCTCATCGCCAAATATTATTCTGGAATAAAATAGGCTCGGTTTTACCTGCGCCTCGAAAAAACTGCGGTACAAATCATCCGTTTCGGGAGCCTTTTCCAATTTTGAAATCAGGGTGCGCGCACTTTTTATCAGGGTTGCCGATTCAAAATCGGCCTTGACCGAAATAAGGGTTTTGCAGTATATGTCACTGCGCTTGTCCTTTTGTGAAGCCCCAAGCCTCGCGCTCTCCCTTGCAATTTCCTGCAAAAGAAGAAGGTATGCCCCAATCGGGTCGTAGAGAATTTCATCGTGCACAACTTTTACGATTAAGTTGTGCCGCTCTCCAAAGTCCTTTTCGGATTCGACTTCAGGGTTGCCAAGATGCGAAAAGCTCCAGATTGAGTCAGCCTCAAATTTCAAATAGAGTGCCGCTATTTCTGCGAGCATTTTTGTCTGGGGCTCGTCATATACGCGCTCATATTTTTCCGCGAGAACGATTAAATCGGCTTCGGCTTCCGTGAGAACCTTTAGCACATGGTATCTGCAGTTGCGGTCATCCGCAAGCGAGGGGGTATAGAAAGAATCCCTTACATCAATTACAAGGGTCCTCTTGCCGCCCTCATCTTTTACAACGTATGGGCCTACTACATCAAAACCCTCAATCTTCAAGCCAAAACCCCTCTAAAACCAATCTGACAATAAATTAGGAATTCTTATTATTATACTTATACTTGCCTATGGCGGCAATAAAATCACCCAATGATATTTGCAGCAGGTAACCTTTCTGATTTTCAAAGTGGCGAAGTCAGGCATATACGAGGTTGGCGTTTATAAAACACCAAAAAATGCCAAATGCCAGGAACTAATATATAGTTAAATGGATTAATTAATCCGAATGTCTTATCCCGAATTAATGTCCTTCGTAAAATAGCTTCTGGGCAGCCAGAAG
>CAZEBH010000015.1:0-17118 GCA_964510425.1 uncultured archaeon
CAGGCCAGCCTTCTGCATGCGTTTGAGCGTAAGGCCGAGATCGAAGTCGTGCAGAGAATAGGGCTTTGGCATGGAAAAACGCCTGATGTCTTCGAGCACCCCGACTTTTTTCAGCCCCACGACGGTGTCGATGATGACAATGCTTTTTTCATCCGGGAAGTTTTCCGTTGGGTCTAACTCCACAAAATCTATTGCAGGAAATTTGGCTGCAAGCGCGCCAATAATCCTAAGCGGAAGCGAGTCATCCTTGAGCAGCCGGTTTCCAACGACATAAATTTTTGGCATAACGAATTATCCGGTCGCTGTATTTTTATTGCCCTCATGGCCGGATATCTACCTGTGTAACTGCCACATCCCCCCCAATAAGAACTCATTTCCTGCGTGCAAGGTATTGGATAAAAAGGCTCTTTTTCTTGCTCTCTTGGCCAAAATCATGGTAGACCTTTTCTATCACAAAATCCTTGGAGAGCATCTCTAACATGTCATTTTGATAAATCGGGTAGAGATCAAGCTTGCTCCATTTTTTGCGCTGCCTGTCATAATAGTGCAAAACAACTACGGTCTCGCTTATATATGCGGGAAAAACTAGGATTTTTTCTGCAAAACCGTGGTAATAAACGGAGTAATCGAACGAAAAATTCTCAAATATTTTTTCCTTTGGCAAATTCATTAGCGATTTTATGTAATCATAATTTCTCGTGTCAATGAAAAGATACCCGCCTTTTTTTAGCATTTGTGCAAATTTGCTGACAACAATTTGCTGGGCATTTTTTGTATACTCGCGTGTGCCACCACCAATGTAGGTGAGTGAATTGCCTGTGAGAAAGCCAAAATCGAAAACACGATTGTAGGATGGTTCTGCTCGGGGCAAATAGAGCCAGTTTGCCCTGTGAATAGTTACTTGCCGGTTTTTTGCGGCAAATAATTTTGATGCCTGCCCAATAAAATCATTATTCACCTCATTTGCCTCTGTGCAATCGAATCGGTATTTTCTTTCTCGCAGAGCATCTATTATGCCGTTTAGTTCCGTACCGCCGCCAACCCCGAAATCTATTATGCTCTTTAAATTCTTGCTGGAGATAATATCAGCAAAAAAATCCTGTTCCTCTTTTTTTACTGCGCCCTTGAAGCGCGGATAAATTTCTTTTTCCCAACTAACAAACTTGAAGTCGGAAAACTCCTCTATTGGGTTACTCACATACGGAAGCGTATTAACAAAAGTCATTGCAGCTAAACTAGGCAAAAAAAGAATTTTAAAGGTTAGCGCAAAAGCAGTTTTGGCAAATCATCAAAAATCAGCAGCTTCACATAACCAATAAGCGGGATGTGCAGAATGTGCTGCCCCCGAACATCTTTTGCCGCGATTGGGTAGAGTGAGATGCAGTCCGGGAGTTCGCCCACGCAATCCTGATCTATCCTTGAATTGTTTATAGAATCTCCTTGCGTCACCAAAAAATCCCCATCCGGAGCGTGCAGCAAAAGAACCGCCCTGTGGATTATGTCCTGGCGCTTTTGTGATGAATAGTAAACAACTATTGGCCCCTTTGGGTCGAAGAGATATTCCTTGCCCCCGATTTTGAGCGCAGCCTGGCGGATGCCAAATTTTTCACTGCCCTGAACCCCGAGTTGCGCGTATTCTGAAATGCGCCTGCCTGCAACTGGAAAATTTATATCCACCTGCGTCACCTCAAAACTTTTTGCACCCGAGAGCAGCACAACATCACCGCGATACAGAACAGGCTCCATCGAACCGGAATACACAATCACAAGCGGGGCGCTGGTGCCAAAAAGCCCGGCAAGGACAAAATTGTAGAGCACATATGCAAAAATAAGCGCGAAAAAAACGTAAACAACATTTTCAATTAGCTTGTCGCCTTTGGGGTTCACCTTGGGCATCACATACAAATCAACGTATGTGAATGGGTCGAGCCATTTGAGTTTTTGAAAAATCCCTTCACCTGGCTTTTTTTCAGATGCCATGAATTGATTCGCTGCGAAATGCTTAAATTAGAGCCGCGAATTTGGAGGCAAAAATATTGTGCGTCAGATGGAATTGGAAAAAAGCGCACTCACTTAAGGACCTTTTTCACTTTCTTCGAAAAATCATCAAGGTCTTCCTCAATTTCCTTTGCCGCGTCCTCAAGAACTTTTTTAGGGGACTTGCCGGTGGTTTTTAGCACAAACTTTGCACTTGTATCCATCGGATGGTCAAGGATATATGAGACAAACTCCACATCCTTGTTCTCAAGCAGCTTTTGCTTCAAAAGATTTGGAAGCGTGTGGCGCTCACCCTCGATTTTGAATTCCACAAAATTCTTCTCGTTTTTCAGTATATCCAGTTTCATCTTCAATCACCTGAGCAGATAACCGCTTGCAACTTTTCTTTCCTCTTCTGAACCCGTTGCTGGGTCGCGCAGCTTGCCGTCAATTAGGTGCAAGGGCCTGCGTGACCTTATTCCAAATGCCTTTACAACCCCGAATTCGGGAGCCCTTGTCTCAAGCTCCAGCCCATAAGAGGTGACTTCAATTACCTTTGCCCGGACAATATCACCCGCGCGGTAGCAGTCCTCTATGCTCTTTACATAGCTGTTTGAGATATTGCGCACATTAATTGACCCGTTGCGGTCGTGCACCGTGCGCCGTTCGCCGTTCATGTCAGCCTCCTTTATCTCAATAAGAACGGCATGCAGCTTGACCATGCTCACAATTCCGGTAACCGTGCAGCCGCGCTCAACTATCTTGACCTCGCGTGTAGCCTTGTCAACGCTTGCCTCATACTTGGAATTGTCAAGGACCTTCGAGCCTATTGAATCTGAATAAACAGCGCCATCGCTTTCAAATGCGTGCGCCCCTGCAACAAATTCCTCTTCATAGCCGAGCAATGAGCCCGGAAAAACAAGTTCACCATTATTAGCCAAAAAAACACCCCAAAAATTGTGGTCTTTAATTAGTATTCTCCCCAAAATGTATTTAAATTACTATGGGCTTGTCTTTGTAAATGGTTCTCGAATCACTCATAACCGAAGAGGGCATAGAAAGGCACCCGATAACGCTCTTTTTTATCTCATTTATCATAACCTCGGTTTCGCTCTTCATTGCCTACCATACATTCCCGCAAAGCAGCTCGGTGCTGGCGGTTGCATTTGTTGCCCTTGCATTCATGCCAATAATCAATGAAATGCTTGTACGGGGCGAAAACAGGGAAGTTGACGAGGAGGACATGCCATTTGCATTCATTGCAACGCACTTTGATGTCCTGCACATATACGCATGGATATTTGTGGGCATGATAATCACATACAGCTTCTGGTCGGTGGCATTGCCCGTGAGCAATGCGAACTGCGATACAACCCCGTTTGGCATCGGATGTTTGCTGCCTGAAAAGGGACAGGTGTTCTCGGAGCAGCAGAAAGTTTATGGGGGAATCACAGGCAAAGTTGTGGGGCGTGATGAGTGCTTTTCAGACAAAACAAAAACTTTTGAGGGCTGTTTCCGGCTGATATTCAAAAACAACACATGGGTTTTGATTCTTGCAGTAATATTTTCACTTATTTGGGGCGCGGGCGCACTCTTTTTGCTTGGATGGAACGCATCTGTAATAGGCCTGTTTATTGGCGCGGAGATAACTTCACGCAGCCTGGATGCGGGACTTGCACGCGCCATCAGCTATCTGCCGCATGGAATACCTGAAATTATGGCATATTTTATTGCGGCGATTGCTGGCGGGATAATCTCCGCCGCAATTTCAAAAAAGGCATTCAAAAAGCACGAGCTGCGCATAGTGTTCATTGACACGGTGCTATTGCTTCTGCTCGCGCTGGTTACTCTTCTTATCGGGGCATTTATCGAGACAGCGGAAATTTTTAGCTATTGGGAGGCGGCGGTAGGAGGGGTTGTTGCCTTCGTGACCCTTTACATGGTGCTCTATATCCCGTCGGTTCGCTACAAACTAAACAAACTGCGCGAGTCTGGTAAATGAAATTGCCAAAAGGTTTTTGTGGCAAAAAAGGCAAGCCTTAAAAATACATTTGAATACAATGTATTTGGTGGTTTTATGGCAATTACAACAGTGAGGCTTGAAGATGAGGAACTGCGCGACCTTAATTCCATAGGAGCCGAAGCAGGTTTTGACCAATCAACTACACTAAGAGAGGCCCTGCGCAAAGGTGTGCGGGAGATGAGAATTGATGTTGCACTTGAAAAGTACAGGAAACACAGCCTCAGTTTTTCGCAGGCTACAAAACTTGCAAGGCTTTCGGCGTGGGAACTGTTAGAAGAGATGAAAACAAGGAACATGCACTTCCAGACAGATGATGCCAACCTTGAAGAAAATATAAGAAGGGAATTGGATTGAAGGCATCAACGGACGCATCAGTGCTGATTTTTTTCGCAAAAATGAACAGGCTTGACCTGCTCATGGAACTGTTCAGCGAACTATATGTCAGCAATGTTGTGATGAATGAAGTGTTACCTGATGGGCAGGCACATGAGGAGATTCCGGCGCTTAAAAAGTTTATTATTGGCAGTGCCAAAATTATTGCAAGCCGCAAGGCACTGGGCGAAGATTCCGCCATTGAAGTTGCGAAAACAAAAAAGGCAAAGATAATTCTTGCAGATGATTTTGTTGCAATCAAGAAAGCAAAATTTTTAGGGATTACGGTTTACAGCTGCCCGTTCATATTGCTCCTCGCGCTCAAAAGAAAGCTGGTTTCATTGGAAGAATTTAATGCGCTTTTAGACAGTCTCCTTTCATTTAATTATTTTATTTCGCCAAAGGCACTAAGACTCGTAATTGAGACAAGCAATAGGCTGCACGCATCCGAAAAGTAGAAGAAGCAAATAGCAATCTACTTGCGGCCAATTCGTCTTAGCGGCGTTGCCTTTTTTGGCACGGATTTTTTTTCTTTTCCCCTTCTTTGCAACTGCAGCCTTTGCCGATAAGTTTCTATAAGGACACGCCCAAAAGCTTTCCCGGGTTCTGTGCCATTCCTGATTTCAGCAACAAATTCATGCAAATTATAAGAACGGCCGCCTGGATGCATTTCCATAAATTTTTCGTTCTGCTCTTTAGGAGAGTATGAAGCTAAAATCGATTTTATTGCGCGTTCCAATTCCGGAGAAGTTGCCATTGTGAAAACCGCCAACAGCCTATTTCCTCTTTTTCTTGGGTTTGGTTTGCTTGCCCTCGGCAATTGATTTTACAAGCGGCGCATATTTTTTCAGAAGCGATTCTATGCCCTGCGTTGATGTGCCGTCTTTGCCCGAAAGCGCTTTTGCAAGGTTTGTGAATTCCATCGGAAAGATGAACTTGGTGCTCTTGCCCTCGCCCAATTTTGAAAGCGCGCGGATGTAATAATACGCAAGCGAGCGGTCTGTTAGCTTGTCTGCAGCAGACCTTACCGCCTCGATTTCAGCCTTGTGCCCCTCTGCACGCTCTATGCGCGCGAGCTTTTGCTGTATCGCCGCCTTTTGCTCATGCATTGCCTCAAGCACAGTTGAGGGAATATCAATGTCCTCAATTATTGCCTCCTCAACAGTTACGCCCCACTTCTTTGCGATTCGCTCAAGCGCTTTTTTGAGGTTGGTGTTCAAATCATCAACGCGAGCAATGAGCTCATTTAATGTGAGCTTTCCGGCTTCCGCCCTAAGAATTCCCAGAACAAAAAGTTTTGATGCCTTGACATAATCATCAATCTCGATAACGCTGTTTATTACTGACTCTCTATCCTTACCCACCTTGAGGTACACTACGGTATCTATCTGAAGCTCGATGTTATCCTTTGTTATTATGTCCTGCTTTGGGATGTCAATTGTTTTTGTCCGCAGATCAACTATCGTAAAAGTTTCTGTTGGCGGAAGCGTGAAAGCCCAGCCAGGACCGCCAACGCGGTTCACCTTTCCGAACCTGAAAATCACGGCGCGCTCATACTCACTTAAAAATATCAGAAACTTATAGTGCGCAATAAGGTATGCAAGGGTAATTGCCGCAATTATTGGAATGAGGTTTTGTGATATTGTACTGAAAGTTCGTAAAATAATTAATGCAACAATCACTATAGCCGCAACAAGAACCAAAAAAAGTGTTTGCTTAAATTCTCCGCTGTGAAAATCAGTTCTGTCATGACCTGGTTCTTCACCATGGGGGTTATTATCGTCAGACATCGAAATGACCCTACCAATTTTCCCATTGTTATTTATAATATATAAAGGAAGAATATAGTATAATAGTATTTAAGTCTGCCTAAAAGCGTGCAAAGTGCATGGGGCGGTTTTTTATGGAAAAAAACGAGAACATACTGGTTCTGTGCGTTGACAGGGACAATGACCTTGGCAAAAAAGCTGGGGTTTTGGGGCCTGTTATTGGGAGGGATGAGTGCATCAAGGCTGCTGCAAAGCTTGCGCTTGCCGACCCAACGGATTCCGATTCAAACAGCATTTTCGGCGCTGTCAAAAAGTTCGATGAGGTCAGGCAGTCGGTGAATGCGCAGGTCGCAATACTAACAGGCCATGGGAAAACAGGCTTTGAATCCGACCGCAAAATAGCCCAACAGCTTGAAATTGTGCTGGACAAATTCCCCGCAACCGGATTTGTTCTTGTAACCGATGGTGCAGAGGATGACCAGGTAATGCCCCTTCTGCAGAGCCGCGCGCCGATAATTTCAAAAGAGACCATAATAGTTTCACAGGCTTCGGAAGTCGAGAGCACATATTATACAATAAAACGCGCGCTGCAGGACCCGGATTTTACAAGGGCATTTATTCTTGTCCCCGGAATTGTTGTGCTTGCATGGGCATTGCTCGCTTCCTTGGGGCTCAACAATCTGTTCTTTACAAGCTTTGGCTACATTGTCGGCATTTACCTAATACTCAAGGGCACGGGGCTCGAAGTTAGGATTGCCAATGCGGTAAAAACCGTTGCAGGCAGCATGTCACTGCAAAGGGTCAGTTTCCCGGTCTATCTCATCACCGTGCTGCTTTTCATATTCGGGCTCTATGCATCGGTTGCGGAGTTTGGTATACTTGGCAAAACCGTGCTGGTAAGGGCTTCGGAAGCGCTAGGCCAGATGCTGCTCTTTCTCGCGCTTGCTTCGGTTTCATTTGTGGCTGCAAAGAGCGTGGACGCACTCCAGCTCAAGAGGGCGTACAACATCCGCAAATATTTCCTCTCGGCAGCAGCGGTGTTTATACTCTGGGAAATACTTGACTCTGCAAGGCAGGTAATTGTAGGAAAGCCCTATGCCGACCTTACATGGTTTGGGCTCAATGCGCTTGCAATGTTTGTGCTGGGGCTTGCGGCATACAGGGTTTCACAGGTTTTAGACCTTCGCAAAAAAATCACCAAGCTCTTGGTCGGGCTTCCGGTATACAGCAAGGACGGCAAGTGGATTGGAAATGTTGACTCAATAAAACCCAGAGAAAGCGTAGAATTCAAGAACCGCGAAACCAAAAAGGCACAGAAGCTTCGCAGCGGCGAGTTTGTGTTTAGTGAAGGAAGACTCGTACTGGTGTAAGGGCATGCGGCAAGTTCCGAGAAAAAAATATGTTCCGAGACCCGGTTCTATGTCTGGTAGGATATATGCGTATTCGCAGGCAAATCCGGGAAAAACAATCCCCGAGATTGCAGAAGCCATGGGGATTCTGTCACAACGGGCGGATAACATTATAGGAACAAATCGCTCAAGTGGAATCGCCTACCCCACTGGCCGTGTAAAGATTTTCTCAAGAAAAATTCCCGTGGGAAGCGAAAAGGAAAAACAGGCAATACGCCTGCTAACTGAAACGATATTGCCAATATACAAAATATGTGAAACTTTGGGAGCAAGCTATGCGACCCTTGAGGTAATAAATCTGAAACATAATTGCAGGAATGGATTTTTTCTTAAAAGTCGTTTTGTACCATTTGGAATTAATGCAGAAAGACTCAAACAGACACTAAGAAAACTTGGGCTTGGCCAATTAAATCCGATAACGCCAAAGGAACAGGAAAGAATTTTCAGGGGAAAAAAGCACCTGCTTGACCAGGAAGCCGCCAAGTATCCGCTTGGCACCCTGCGGCATGAGTTCAATGAATTGCTCCATGGACAATTGCGATTTGGGCTTAAAGAATACCGGCCTGAACTGTGCAGCGAGAGGCATTTTGCCCTGCTTGTGGCGCTCAATACGAAAATACGGTTCACCAGAAAAAACGTGAAAGAGCGATACATGAACAATCTTTTCCGGATGGGAAAGGCTAATGAAATTGGCACTGAAGAGAGGAACAGAATTGTGGAACAGCACCTTGAAGAACTCAATAAATATGTACACTCCCTAAGTGACAATCCGGACTGGCGGGAGGAGATTTTCCAGGAAACAATGCTTGCAAGCCTTGCGGGCTTTGACAAGTACAACCCTAGGGCCCATGGCTCCCCGCTCGAATTCATGAAGGCGGTGGCAAAGTCGGTTGTAAAGGACAGGAAAAGAAGGCACTTCACGGAAAAACGTATGCTCGAACAGCTCGCCGGCGAAACCATGACACAGATGCGGGGTTATTTGTCTGCAAAACCCAAAAACACCGACTTAAGAAAACAGTTCGAAGAATAAAATCCCTTTCTGAATTCATGAAGTTGTTGCCACGGCGCCCGGCTTTCCCTTTCCGCCATCTGATGGCAAATCCTTCATGAGTTTTTTCAGGCTTGCAAGAAGCCGGTCTTTTTTCTCGCCCTTCACAAACGCATTCTCAAGGACCTCGCCAAGGTTTGAAACGGGAATCAAAATTATTTTTTTAGCCTGTTCTGCTGTCAGCACAATATCCCCCAAATTGGACTTTGGAATAATCACTTCGGTAAAGCCCGCGGTTATCGCAGCGGATACTTTGGAAGTTACGCCGCCCACTGGCAGAACCTCGCCGCGAACACTAAGAGAACCCGTCATTGCAAGATTTTGCTTTACAGGAATTCCTTCAAGCGCGCTGACCACGGCAGTGGCAACGCTAACCGAGGCCGAATCACCTTCAACTCCGCTGTATGACTGCAAAAACTGTATGTGCAAATCGCTCTTTGAAATGTCCTTGCCAGAGAGCCTCTTTATTATTGCCGAAACATTTTGCACTGCCTCCTTTGCAATCTCCCCGAGTTTTCCCGTGGCAATCAATTTTCCCTCACTTGCCGATTGCGCGGGAGCAATCTCAGCCTCGATTGGCATAACAAGGCCAGCATCGCCATCAGCCATTACGGCAAGGCCGTTCACCCGGCCCACAGCCGAACCTTCGAAGAGGTAAACATCATAATCCTTTTTGTCCTCAATCATCTTGCCAACCATCTGCTGCTCAAGGGTTTTTGCGCTCATCCTTGCCTCCAGTATATCCTGCCTTGTTACAAGCTTGTGGTTTTTTTCCTTTGCAATGTCCCCCGCAGCCCGCACCAGCCCTCCGAGGTCACGCAGCTTAAGCGTTAGCTTGTTTTTGTGGCCCGCACGCCTTCGCGCCTCAAAAATAATTTCCCCGACGGCATCCATTTCAAAATGAAGGATTTTGCCATCATTTGTAACTTCCTGCGCAATGAACTGCACAATCTTGTTGCGATTCTCCTCATTGTCATCCATGTCAAGGTTCATGTAAATCTCATACCCATATCCGCGAATCCTGCTGCGAAGCGCCGGATGCACCTTTTCCAAATCCTCATAATTGCCAGCCGCCACAAGAACAAAATCAGTTGGAATCGGTTCGGTTCTTGTCATTGCCCCAGAACTCATCTCGCTCTGGCCTGTAATCGGGTATTTTTTCTCCTGCATCGCGGTGAGAAGTTCCTGCTGGGATTTCATGGAAAGCGTTGCAATTTCATCAATGAAGAGCACGCCGCCGGAGGCCTTGTGTATCATGCCAGGTTCAACGCGCAGATGCGGGGGAGTTCCAAGGCCGCCTGAATTGTGGACAAGAATATTTTCAACAAAAAGGTTCCCGGTTTCGGTTGTGACATTGTAAACATGGCCCTTGAACTGACGCTTTTGCACAGATGTAACCTGCTCGTCTTTTGATTTGAAATCCATGAGAAAAATAGGATTGGAAAATTATTAAATAGGTTGCATTAGGTTATAGCCGGACTAAGCGGAAAGTCGGTCCACCGCGGTCAAAAAATTGTGGAAATAGAGCAGCATACTGGCATAACTGGATAATGCAAAAATCGCAATAAGCGCCAACACCGCCATGAAAAAAATCCGCGGCATCTTGAAGAGCGGCTTCATAAATACCTCTCCAAAGACGCCGTACATTTTTCCACTGAAATTCTTTTGAAATTTCTTGGGCGCAGACCGCCGTAATTTGTGGTCACTTCGCCAAGGCATGAAAATTGCCCCGTCAGTCAACAGCTGTCGCAAAATTATAGAAATACACCAGCATATCCGCATAGACAAGCAAATAAAAAATTGTGAAAATGATGAATACTGTTGCCAAAAAACCCAGAATTATTTTAAAAGCAAACCTCAAATGTATCTCTCCAAAGATTCCATGCACTTTTCCATTGAAACATTTTTGAACTCCGTTAGAAAGGAAGTTAGGGCAGGGGTCATATCGGAGACCTTTCTAAGCAATGCCTCGTCAAAATTGCCCGGAAAAAGATTGAATGCATTGAGGGTGTCCAAGCCAGGCTCCCTTAGATAGAGTGCAGCAAGCCTCTTGAATTTTAGGGAATCATTTTGACTGAATCCAAGTTTGAGCAAAATTGATATGTCGTTGGCCCTTAGTATGTTGCCTGCACATTCGAATTGGAAAAGCCAGTCAGCTTCACCCTGAAAATAATCGTCCACCGTCAGATACAATGAAAATTTTTCTATCGGGTTGTTTACATTAACCTTGTAATTCTTGTAGATGCTTCTCCCCAGTGCACCGTTGTCATTCGCCCAGGTACTGTCCACAATCAAATGGGTTTCGTAACCTGCAATGAATGGCATCGAAGTGCTGCTTACCTTCATAGCCTCAAAAATAGAGTTTTCTCCAAAAGGCCGGTGAGTGACATCCCTTTCTGAATTGGCAATATACCTTATGTCCGGAGCGATTGCACCGAAAAAATAATCATCAATGTTTTCGTATTTTGAGATAAAGCCCTTTTTGGAAAGTCTCTTCAGAACCAAATTGGCAATCCACACGTGCGCAAATAAGCCAGCCATAAAAATACTCCTGTTCAAGACATTATAATTATTTGTGGTGCAAAATTAATCGGAGCGGTTTAGAGTCGTTTTTGCCTTTTCTTCTTTTCCTGCGCGAACTTTTGTATTTCTTTTTCCCAATACCCATAGAGTTCTGGATATGATGCAGTCAATTGTTTTTCCCTGTGCTCTTCTATCCTCTTGTCAAGCGATTTTATTGCCTTTTTGTATTTGCTTTTGCTCATTTTTTCACCGTTTCTTCGGTTTTAAGAAACTCTGTTTTGGCAGCCGTGAAAAGCCTTTCAGCTTCAATAACTAGTATTTTCACTGGCGTTTTCCTCTCATCCCGTTCTGCACTGTACACTTCCATTAAATCATTTATGGTTTTTGGAAAAAGACCATAGTCACTCAATAGCCTCCTGAATTTTTTATTTGAAAACTGGATTTTTTTTTCATGGCACTGGATTATGAAGAGCCCCTTGAGCCTGAGGATGAGGGAGTATATTGGCGCATTGGCATCAAGGAAGTCGTTGTTTTTATTTCCATCAAGAATTTCCTTTGTTTTTTTGAATGCTGCGAGCGTACCATCGAGATATTTTTGAAAATCCGGATTTGATTCTGTTTCCCGCAGTTCTTTAAGAAGCGATTCATTTAGTATCGGCACAACTTCGCTTACTATCTGGCGCAGGAAAAGTGTTGGGTCAACTTTAATCTCTCTGATAAATTCTTCCTTTGTTCTCACCAGAAAATCAAACTTCCCCTCTTTTTTAACCGGGATTTTTTTGCCAGCGATTACAAGTATATCGATGTCTGATTCCTCTGTCTGCTCTTTCCTTGCAAAACTTCCGAATAGGAAAACGCCCTCAATGCTGCCGAGATACGGCTTTAAAATTTCCATTACTTCACTTTTGATGTTCAGCGGCTTTTTTTCAAGGATTACAATGACCTTTTTTCCTATCCATTTTTTGGGCGTGTAGACAATGCTGCCATTGCCAAAACCTACAACCTCTTTCTCTATTTCTTCCTGCACGTTCAGAGTCTTAAACATAGTATATACAAGTCTATACTAAATATTTTAAAACCTATGCCTAAGCACAAGGCTGCAGATTAGCTCTGGCAATATCATCAGCCTTGGGTTTACGATTTCGTTGTTTTTAGGAGGTTAATTTAATCAATGGCGGTCAAAAAATTGTGGAAATAGAGCAGCATGCTGGCATAGCTGAAAACAGCGAAAAGTAAGACAAACAACAATAGTGCATATAGAAAAATCTTTAACGCCATTGGAAGTGGTTTCATAAATATTTCTCCAGCGATTCAATACACTTGTCAATTGAAACGTTTTTGAATTCCTTGAGAAAAGTTGTGAGGCCGGGCACCCGATCCGTGATTTCTCTTAGTAGAGTTTCGTCAAAATTGTACGGGAGGACGTTAAATGCTCTGAAATTAATCAGTCCGGGAGACCTCACATAAGCCGCAGCAGCCGCCTTGAATGCCGCAATATCTTTCGATGAGAATCCAAGTTTTAGCAAGATGTAAAAATCGTCAGCCCTAAGAATGTTACCTGCGGTTTCTACTCCAAATAACGGATTTGCTTCGGCTTGGAAATAATCATCAACAAGAAAATACAGTGAAAATTTTTCTATCGGATTGTTGACATTTACGCCGTAATAATCGTAAATGCTTTTGCCCATAAGCCCAGTGTCATTTGCCAATGTGCTGTCAACAATTAAATGCGTTTCATAGCCAGCCATGAATGGCATCGACGGGCTGCTGAACGGAAAAGCCTGAAAAATTGAGTTGTTGCCAAGCGGACGGTGTGTTACATCCCTTTGCGAGTTGCTAATGTATCTTATGCCTGGTGCGATTGCACCAAAAAAATAATCGTCGATGTTTTTGTAGCTGGAAATAAAGCCTTTTCTGGAAAGTTTTTCCAAAACCAGCTTAGCAATCCAAACGTGTGCAAACAGGCCTGCCATGAAAACACCCTAGGTTAAGGGCATTAAAATTATTTGTGGTGCAATAATGCAATCCCTAACCACGCCAAGTTTTTTGAGCCTTGCCCTTATCCCGCCCTTCTGCCCCGGCATTATTTCGCTGGTCGGATGCTGAAAAGGGCGTTAGAAGAGAAAGTAGACGCACGCAATTTTACTTAGCTATTGCAGGTATTTTCTCGGCAAGAATTTTTATAAGCTTGTCAGCAGTTGAAAGATTGGATGCAAACTTATCCCCGCCAACCACATCAACCTTGTGCTCAGGAGTAAGGGAAATCCTCGCAGCACCTGATTGTATATCGACAAGTTCGCCTTCGTATGGCCTTCTGTTGAGGGAGAGTATGCGTGAAAGAACCGGTTTTCCCTCTTTGTAGCCTAGAGTAAAAATTCTCTCTTCTGAAGGGAGCATTATTGCCTCATAACCGTTTTCAGCATGGATAATCTCCTCGGGATATTTCTGCCGAACCTCATCCCAAAGCTGATTAAAAGGCTTTTTTTCAAATTCCAACACTTTAACACCCTTTTTTTGGACTAAAAGCTCGTTAAAACCGTAATTTGACTGGAGGGGATCATGCCTCACATCGCCAAGAAGTGCCCCTGCCCTTGCGCCCGTGGCCTCAAAGAAGGGCGCGGTTTTCTTTCCGGAATTATTTATGAGAAGCTTAGGCGGAATTGAAACTGTTCTGCCCCTCATCTGTGTCCCTAAAACAAACCCGACCATAAGAAAGCCGCCAAGTATTATCGTTGCCGCGTAGACAACATCCGGCATTAGTTTAAGGGTCCAGAGAACATAGGTTAGCAAAAACCAGCCCATCGGAAGAATGAATCCGATAAGGCGCATGTTGTCATCCTGCGCCTTCATTTCAATGCGCGAAGATTCCATAATCTTCTGGCCCTCGCCGGATTTTACGCCCTTTACAAGAGGATTATTTGGGTCCTCATCATTTGGATAAATCAGAACATCGGATAGCCTTTGCACAGGCATGATTTCTGACATTGCCTTTGCAAGCATTGATTTTCCCGTGCCCGGCAAACCCACAAGAAGAACGTTTCGGCGCTGCACTGCCGCCTTGCGAATCAGTTCAACCGATTTGTCCTGCCCAACAATCTGGTCAAGTAAAAGCTTCGGGACGGGGACATCTTTTGTGGAGAGAAGTTTAAGAAAATCTGGCATGATTTATTCATAAAGAAAAGGGAATTAAATAGGATGCATTTGTTTAGAGTGCAACCTTATTGCACAAAGCGGAGAGTTAAAAAAACCGCCAATCAATAATTACTGCTATGACAGAACCACTAAAAATAGTTTTTCTCGGCACAAGCGCAAGCACGCCCACAAAGAACAGAAACCTTAGCAGCGTTGCTCTGCGGTTTATGGGTCAGTGGCTGCTCTTTGACTGCCCCGAAGGGACGCAGAGGCAGATGATGAAAAGCGGAGTTAGCTATTTAAAAATCGACAATATTTTCATCTCGCACCTGCACGCAGACCACATCCTTGGCCTTGGCGGGCTATTTGCCACAATGAACATACACGGCAGGGACTGGCCGTTAACAGTATATGGCCCCAAAGGAATTGAGCAGGTTGTGGAAATGAGCCTTAAACTTGCAATGCTATCACCCGGTTTTGAAGTGAAATGCGCCCACACAAAAAAAGGCACCATTCTTGAAAATGAAAATTTCACGGTTGAAGCAGTAGCATTAAAGCACGAAGTGGAATGTTACGGGTATGTCTTCAAGGAAACTGACAAGGCTGGCGAATTCAACCGCGCAAAAGCAATTGAACTAGGGATTCCTGTCGGGCCGCTATTTAGCGAACTGCAAAAGGGGCAGAAGATTAAACTGGATGGAAAAACAATAAGGCCTGAGGATGTTATGGACAAATCAAAAGCGCGGCTAGGCAGAAAAATTTCAATTGTCTTTGATACAGCCCCCGTAAAATCCTACCACAAGGCAATTGAGAACTCTGATATACTAATACATGAATCCTCATTTCTTGAGGAACTAAAGGCCCGAGCGCATGAAACCATGCACTCAACTGCGCGCGATGCCGCACTTGCCGCAAAAGAGACGGGCTGCAAAAAACTAATTCTCTTCCACCTCAGTGCGCGGCACAAGGATGATGAAAAATTCGAGAACGAGGCACGGGCGGAATTTCACAATGTTGTTGTCGCAGAGGATTTGATGGAGATTGAATTGTGAAACGTGGAAGCATGCCTTGGGACAAAAGAATTCGTGCAACAGAAATAGTTATCCCTTACGATACACTTTCACTAAAAGCACAAGAAATAATTGGCGACCCTAAAATAAACTCGTATTCTAGTTTAAAAAAACACGCAGATGAAAGGGAAAGGGGAGGTCTTAAACGCTATACTGATTCTATAAACGAAGAGCGGATTTTTAGGAAAGGATATGACTTATTGTTTCTTGGTTCTCTTGCGGCGAGCGCAGCAGCTACTCACTCATTAAGAAATCCAGAAAAACTTGCTGGCCAGTTTATTGGCGGGACACTTAGCACAGCTTCTGCTGGCGCAAGGACTTTACTAGCCCACGCAGTACAAAAAAGGCACGATGACCTTATTTCCGCAATGCAAAAATATGGTATAGTTCAAACAAGATTTGAGGAAAACTTTCCACAAGAATGGATTAATCCAACTAGTGTCAAAAAAACACACCCAATTTTTTATGTCGATTTCAAGGGCAATTTGCATTTTTTAAAAGAAAGTCGAATAGAATATGCTCGTCATGCCTTTCAAAAAACTTGGATGGGGAAAATCGGGTGGAATCCGTGGAATTGGCGAACGTATTTACGACCTCCTGAAGTGCCTGAGAGTGCAGTAAAATGGGGGAAGAGAAAGGCAATGCAATGGGCGCAAGCACTTACTCCAAAACCCGCATTTGCTATGCGAAGTGCAAAAGGCGCTAACCATAGAGAAATACCGCCCCCAACAAAACCCAAGCGCTTTTTTGCAAAATGAATCGAGTTTGTTGAAGTGTGGTTTTCACACAAAAGCCCACGCCTAAGACTTTTCGCACAAGCCCGCAGGAGAATAAAAACCAATTGAATTGCTTTGCCATGATGGCAGCCGGAGTAAAATATGAATTTACAGAATACCTTGACCGCGAAAGGCGAAACATCCTCTTTGTGAAATTCATTCTATCCCAAGACCATGCAGAAGTGCTTGGATTTGTAGTTTCACAGCTAATTACCCTGAAAGGCAGAAAAGAAGAAATTGTTCGCTTTGACGGCTCATTCAAAGAGCGCGTAAACGTCCATAAGTTTTATCTAAAACCCGCCGAAAAGCAATATCTCGATAATGACATTAGTTATGAAACTCTTGAGCTTTTCAAGGCACACATAAGGAAAAACTGGCACATGTATGCGGCAAAATATTTTGAACGCATAACCGGTAAAGTTATATAAAGTTTAGGTGGTGATATGTTGGGAATCGCGATGAAAAAACTAAGGATAAAAATCGGCAGCATGGACAAGGACATGGAAGAAATATTCCGTGACCCCTCAAAGGGGACACCGGGCACGCACACCCACTACGTCAAAAGCGTCGAGGAGCTCTGCGAACTTCTAACTCCAAAGAGGCTCAAAATGCTAATTGACCTCATAAGTTATGCGAACAACCCAAGAACCGTAACGGAAGTGTCAAGAAAAGCGGGACGCAAGCAGGAGGCTATAAGCCGCGATGCAGGTATTCTTACAAAGCACCGGCTTATCGAAAAAATAAAAAAAGGCCGCACAGCACTGCTAATGGCAAAATATGACACACTTGAAATAAGCCTTGCTGAGTGAAAGACGCTGAAGTTACTTATTTATTCAAAGTAACCCCAGAAGAACGGAACATTTAAATTAAGATAATTATATGTAATTATATGGTGGTTTTATGGCTGAGATAACTGTGATTACAAGGGAATGGGGGAACAGCATAGGCGTAACATTGCCCAGTGAAGTGGTAAGGGAAAAAAATATTGTGCCAAACCAAAAACTGAAAATAGAAATAAA
>CAZEBH010000016.1:0-16825 GCA_964510425.1 uncultured archaeon
AGATTATGCAGGCTGACCCAAGGACGCCTGCCGCTTCAGCGGCAGGTAGTTCACAGGCAAGTCCCAACGCCCACCGTGAACAAATCCCGCAGGCCGGGGGCAAAGCCAAGTACTATTGCCGCAAGCTTGACAAATCCGCGCAGATTTTCATCCTTTATTTCACTGTCTACCGAGTATATTATCAGCAGGGCAATAACAATTTTAACAAAAATGAAAAGCAGCGGGTTTATCCCTAAGATAGCTTCGCTCACTGGGTGCTGCTCGCCGCACCTATACAATTGTGTTGCAACAAATGTCGCCGAGCCGTCAAGTGCCTGCCCTGCAACAATCAGAACATTTGCCCTGTCCCTGAACATATCCCTGAATTTTAGCTGCGCGAGATATTTTGCCGCAAATGTGAGAATAATTGCCATGATAAGCGCGGTGACATATCCGCTCCATGCCTGAAAAACGGTGAATTCAAAAACTGCCACCGGAATTGCAAATATCATGCCGATTGCGGTGAAAAAAGTGTAGAACTTCCGTTCATTTTCCCCCGCAATTTTTTTCGAAATCAAAAGCCCTGCAACTGCAATTGCCGCGGTGAGAAACCAGATGCCCGGGGTGAATGTGTAAAAGCCGAAATCGAGCGGGCTGCATGTTTTTGTGAAAGTTCCCATGTCGTTTGGGACCCGAAAAGTCGAGCCGAAGAGCACATAGGGGAGAAGCGCAGTAATGAACCTGTAACCTGGTTTGATATTGGCTTTTTTGAGAAGCGGTAAAATCACATACGCGGCTATAAGAAAAAGTATTATTGCATAGGTTGCGGTGTTTACCAAGTTGTATCCCTGCACCGATGAATCTATTGCGGGACGGCAGAAGTACTGGTAGAGAAAATCCTGTGCCATTGATTTATAATCATTCCAAGGCTTATTTAACCCTATATGGCAATTGCGGGGCTCGAAGTTGAAAAGAGCAAGGCTGAGCAGGCAAGAAGGTTTCTCCTGGACAATTCCCTTCTGCGGCGTGGCTATGCCCCGCTCAAAATGGATTTATCAATAATTTTTGCAACATCAAAAATTCCGGTCAAAGCCCTTGCGCAGCTGAAAAAAATTTCACGCACCGCAAAAACCGTGAACAAAAATTTTCTGAAAATTGAAAGGGTCCCGCGCACGATAAAAGACGCGCTCAAAGGCAAGTTCTCCGCGCGCAATATGAAATTCGTACCAAGTTCATTTGACATTCTTGGCGATGCCGCGATAATTGAGGTGTCGGATGAACTTAAAGGCGGGGAAAAACTTCTTGCGGAGGCGCTTTTGCAGGTCAACACTTCCGTGAAGGCGGTTTACAAAAAAACAGGGGCGCATGCCGGGATTTTCCGCAACGAACCCGTGAAATTTATTGCCGGAAAGAAATTGAAATTTGCAACATACAGGGAGCATGGGTGTATTTTCCGCATTTCGCTTGGCGAGGTGTTCTTCTCGCCGCGCCTCTCAACCGAGCGCATAAGGATTGCAAAGCAAATAAAACAGGGCGAAAAGGTGGCTGCGCTTTTTTCGGGCGTTGGGCCGTTCCCGATTATTTTTGCGAAGAATTCAGATATGGCGCAGGCTGTTGCAATTGAATTAAACCCTGTCGCGGTTGAGGACATGAAGGAAAATATTAAATCAAATCGGGTGGAAGACAGGGTCATTCCTGTGCTCGGTGATGTCAAGGCGCTTGCCAATAATTATGCCGCGCAGTTTGACCGCGTTGTAATGCCACTTCCAAAGGGCGGGGAGAACTTTCTCGGGGACGCCATCCGCTATGCAAAACCGGAAGGCGGGATTGTGCACTATTACCAGTTTGTTTCGCGTGAGGATCCGTTTGAGGTTCCGTATGCACAGATTGCGCGGGCCTGCGGCGTGCTCGGGCGTAATTTCGAGGTTATTTTTAAGAGGAAGGTGCGCGAGTTTGCGCCTGACATTATTCAGGTTGTTGTCGATTTTAGGGTGTGGGAACCAAAGAACCTGCGTGAGGAAAAGATTGCCAAGATTGAAGGCAATAGGCTGCGTAGCGGTGGCTTTGGCATATTTAAGGGGATGAAACCTTTCACTCAAAAAGACGAGCTGGAATCCCATGGCTAATAGTGAACCGCTTTAATTTTTGAACATTTCATTGCGGTTCACTAAAATAGCAAATGGTTTGTGAATTGTTCAATTATTTAAGCCATTTGCTATAAGCATATTATTGTGCCTTGTTGCACAATTCCCAAAATTTGTCTTTTTTGTCTGGCTGCCTAAATTAGCCAAAGCCCTTATAGGATTGCCCGTAAGGCAAGCCATTGAAGGCCGATTTATCTGGTCTTTGTAATTATGCAACACAGCAATATTATTGACTAATATGCATGGATTGAGCACCCCCCATTGACTTTATTGCCCTTTTTCGACAGTAGCCTTAATAATCTTTTTTTTCTTCATTTTGATTAGGGTTTGATTGCATGAATCTTGTTCTTTTGGGACCACCAGGAACAGGCAAGGGGACCATTGCAAAATTCATTGAAATGCGCTTTGGCTGCACGCACATATCCACGGGGGATTTGCTGCGTGATGAGGTTGCAGGAAAAACCAAAATCGGGGTTAAAATCGCCCCGCTAATGAATGCAGGAAAGCTTGTCGATGACAAAACGGTTGTTGAAATACTGCGTGAAATGCTCGTTCAGATGAATGGCAGATCGTTTGTGCTTGATGGTTTCCCGCGCAATCTCTCACAGGGAAAAATACTCGCGCCCATGCTGGATTCCCTTGGCGTAAATCTCGACCTTGTGCTTGAAATAGATTCGGACGAGGAAATAATTGTAAGAAGGCTCTCCGCGCGCAGGCAGTGTGTGAAGTGCGGAAGAATTTACGGGCTTGATGTGCCATCAAAAAAAGACGGGATATGCGATGATTGCAATTCGGAAACAGCGCTTCGCGATGATGATGCGCCGGATGTTGTGAAAAAAAGGCTTGCACTCTATAATGAAATCACAAAGCCCCTGAGCTCTTTTTATGAAAAGAAGGGGCTGCTAAAGAGCATCAGTGGAAATATGCCGCTTGCGGATATATTCCAAAAAATAGAAAATCTGCTCTCAAAATACGGGGTGAATGCTTGAAAAAAAATATTCGTGCGCCGAAGGTTGTTATAGTTGGTTCCATTGCACTGGATGATTTAAAGACGCCTTTTGGGACGGTAAATAATGCTTTGGGGGGCTCGGCGGTATATGCAAGTCTTGCGTGCTCGCTTTTTGCAAAACCGGGCGTTTGTGGGGTTGTGGGAGAGGACTTCCCAAAAAGCCATATCAGCCTGCTTGAGTCAAAAGGCATTGATGTTTCAGGAATAGGCGTCAAAAGGGGGGGCAAAACATTTCACTGGAAAGGCGAGTACGGGCTTGACCTGAACTCGGCTAAAACAATCCGGACGGATTTGAACGTGCTCGCTGAATTTGACCCAATCCTGCCTGAAAATTTTCGCACCGCGGATTTTTTGTTTCTTGGAAACATTGACCCAGAGCTTCAATTGCGCGTTTTGGCGCAGATGAAAAAGCGGCCCAGGCTTGTTGTTGCGGACACAATGAATCTCTGGATTTCAACAAAGAGGGGGAAAGTGCTTGAGGTTGTCAAGGAAGTTGACATTGCGCTTATGAATGATGGCGAGGCGCGGCAGCTTTTTTGCACGGCAAATCTTGTCAGGGCTGCGCAACAAATACTTTCCCTTGATTCGGATGTTGCCATAATAAAAAAGGGCGAACATGGGTGCATAATGTTCACAAAGGATTCGCATTTTGCCTGCCCGGGCTATCCGCTCGAAAACGTCAAGGACCCTACCGGTTCGGGTGATTCTTTTGGCGGGTCATTTTTGGGTTATCTTGCAAAAACCCGTGATTTTTCAGGGCAGAACATGCGCAGGGCGGTTGTTTACGCATCCTGCATTGCATCGTTTAATGCCGAGGATTTTTCGGTAAACCGCCTAAAGGAAATTTCCCTTCGCGATGTTGAAAGGCGCTTTTTGGAGTTTCGCAAATTCGTGCGGTTTTAAATATAGCCTTCAGCATAGTATTTGGATATGCCAACTTCCGACAATGAGCAGATTCAGATGACAAGAAAGCTTGAGCGGGTCGTTGCCATTATTGTGTTAATTGCAATAATGTTTTTCCTTACGATTGCGGCGCTCTTTACCGTGCTTGCAAGATGATTTTTGGCCCATTTTTTCCCTATAACCATATTTTGGTTCATTCCGTGTAATTGGGTTTTTTAGCAAAACTTATAAATGGTTGCAGCAATTCTTTCTTGGGTTGAAAAAATGGGATATTCTGTAAAGGATATAAAGCTCGCGGCGCAGGGCAGGGCGCAGATTGAATGGGCTGAGAGCCAGATGGGCGCGCTTTTGGAAGTTCAAAAGCGTTTTGCAAAAGAAAAACCATTTCGCGGCGAAAGGGTGGGAATGGCTCTTCATGTCACAAAGGAAACCGCGGTTCTTGTAAAGACACTTATTGCCGGCGGCGCAAAGGTTGCAATCACAGGGTGCAATCCCCTAAGCACGCAAGATGATGTCGCGGCGGCTCTTGCTGATGAGGGAGTTCATGTTTATGCAAAGAAGGGCGAGACAAAGGAAGAATATTATGAGTACTTGAATAAAGTTTTGGATTTTGCGCCAACTGCAACAATTGATGATGGACTTGATCTTGTCACTGAAATTCACACGAAAAGAACTGACTTGCTCGGGAAAATAAAAATCGGAACTGAAGAGACAACCACCGGCGTAATCAGGCTCCATGCAATGCAAAAAGAGAAGGCGCTAAAGTATCCTGTCATTGCGGTAAACGACAACAAGACCAAGCACCTCTTTGACAATTATTATGGCACCGGCCAGAGCACAATTGACGGGATTTTGCGCGCGACAAATATTTTATTTGCGGGAAAAACGGTTGTAATTGTCGGGTATGGGTCGTGCGGCAAAGGCTGCGCACTTCGCTCATCTGGCCTTGGGGCAAATGTGATTATAACCGAGGTCAATCCGGTGCGCGCGCTGCAGGCAAAAATGGACGGATATCTTGTAATGCCATTTGAAGAGGCTATTGCGTACGGTGACATTTACATAACTGTTACCGGAAACAAGCACGTCATACCTTCATGGGCATTTGAAAAAATGAAAGACCATGCGATTCTCTCAAACTCGGGGCATTTTGACATTGAAATAGATGTCGCAGCGCTTGAAAAACAGGCGAATGCAAAGCGCAGGGTGCGCTGGCAGCTTGATGAATACACCCTCAAGGGCGGAAAAAAAATATATCTGTGCGGCGAAGGAAGGCTTGTAAATCTTGCCGCTGCAGAAGGCCATCCGTCAACTGTGATGTCGCTTAGCTTTTGCGGCCAGGCACTTGCCCTTGAATACGGCCTGAAAAACAGGCTTGAAGCCGGTCTTCATGTGCTTCCTGATTCTGTTGATGAGCAGATTGCAAGGCTGCAGCTTAGCGAAATGGGCATTAAAATTGATGCACTTACAAAAGAGCAGATTGCATATCTTAGCGGCTGGAAAGAGGGCACCTGAACAAATCAATAAACCCCAAAGCCAAGACTTCTTCTACATAAATCTTTTGTTCCGCAACCTATATATTCCCTCAAGACCCTAATTTTCAATGATTATGAAATACGTTGAAGAGGACGATTTGGCATCGCTTTCAGATGGTTCGGCTGAGGAGCAGGTTTCGATTGCAAACCTGCCGGATAAGGTCGATTTGGTTGATTTGATTGACCAGCCTGCCTGGAAAACAATACTGATTGAACTTGTTCGTACGGAACGAATGGACCCGTGGAGCATTGACATTGCGGCGCTTGCGGAAAAATATCTGCAGAAAATCAATTTGCTCACCGGCACGGATTTGCGCCTTCCGGCAAATGCAATACTCGCTTCGGCCATTCTTCTCAAGTTTAAATCTAATGTTTTACATGTCAGCGAAATTGAGGACGAGGAAGATTTTTCGGCGCAGAAAAAGGAAATGACGCCCGAGGAGCGTGCGGAATTCGAGGCATTAATCCCGGACCTCAAGAGCATAAGAAAAATAAAAGAGGGGAAGGTCTCGCTTGAAGAGCTTGTTTCCAGTATTGAGCGGATGCTGCAGAGCACAAAAAAAATCAAGGACAAAAACATTTTGCGCGAGCGCACAAGATTCCAGCTCCCATTTTCAGATTTCCAGATTGAAAAGGAAATGAACCGGGTGTTTAAAGTGATTGAGAAAAATGTTGATTCGCAGGGGCTTATTGTCTTTTCGCGCCTGCTGAGGGAAACAGATACTCCGGAGCAAATTGTGCGAACATTCATCCCGTGCCTTTTTCTCACAAACAAGGGCAAGATCAACATGTGGCAGGACGTGTTCTTTGGTGAGATTTTTTTGAGTTTGAATACAGTGAAAGGATCCGAAAAGAGTTGAAAATAAATGGGGAATAATCATTTCTTGCATGGCAAACTAGTGAGCCATCAAAAGAAATCAGGTTTTTACAGGTCTCTTAAACGTTGGTCTAGATTAACGGCTAACCCGAAATGGTCGATATTCCCAAATCATGGTGAAACCAAAAAAGAATTCATATCACGGACAACAAGCTTGGAATTCATGGGAAAATTTCATCCAAAATACACTTCCGCAAAATTAGCCGGTTTAGCAAAAGTTCGTGAAAAGAATTTAACCATAAATATCCTGCGGGAAACTTTTAAATAGTTTCATGCTGACTATATTATTGTAGTGATTTCCGATGTACCAGAAGACTATTGAAAAGGAAGAGGGCTATTCGAAGGCTGAGATTGATAGGATTAAGGTTCTTTTTCATGTCCTTGAAAAGGCCAGGAATTCCAAGGGTATCAACGCATATACCGACAGGGTGCTCGCTAAATTGAAAGGCTGAGCAGTTTTTCGAGAGTTATTATCCCTGGTGTCTTTAGTTTCTTTTTTTGGTTAACCTGTTCGTAAGCCCTTCTTGCTGGCCCGGATTTGAGTGTTCTCTCATCTTCAGAGACCACGATGTCTACGTTGTGTATTGTGGCAATGGCTACAATCAGGAAATCCGGCACCATCTTGCGCTTTGGCACGCCGCCCTCGTAAGCGAGCCAATATTCTTCTGCAAGGGCTTCCGAAAGATTTTCAACAGGCAGAGTGCGTTTTGCTACAGTATCATAAACTGAAAGCAGCAGGTTGCGGTAATTCCTCCCATCGACCATGAGGGATTTTGGAATATCCCGAAGTTCATCGCGGACAATCTTACAGCCGTAAACAATAAGCCTGTGGGACTCGATTAGAGAGGATACGCGCCAGAGGTCTTTCCTGTACAACGCCTCATAAATATTGGTGTCAAGAATAGCCCTTAAAGGAAAAGTCATATAAACAAAGAAAGCAGGAAAGTAATAAAAGCCAAAATGAAGTGGCTGGAAGTGTTTAGCGCGGAGGTTTTCGTTGTGGTTTATAACCCGGACAAATTAACCCCCAGAGACTTGTTCTTCGGCCAGATTTTCATAAGCCTTGCGAAGTCTACTGAAGTGCAGAAAGTGAATGGAAAAGATGGAATACAATCCCAAAGTGGGCAAAAAGTCTCTAAACCAAACAAATTCAATCCATGCCCGCAGCAAAAGAGAATTCCTTGAAAAGGCATCACAATTATATTGTAGAAAATCCATTACTTGAAACATGCAACTTGAAAAAACAGCCGCAGAAAAGGCAATCGAATGCCTGCATGCGTGCAAAACCAAATATGGCCTCTATGCATCCGGCGGGAAAAAAGGCTACACGCAGGTCTGGAGCAGGGATTCAAATGTTTCAATGATTGGCGCATCTTTGCACGTAAATATTTTCAAGGATACTTTCAAAAAAAGTCTTGAAACACTTGTGCATGTCCAGAGCAAAAACGGGCAGATACCAAACGCCGTTGATTTTATTGGTTCAATCGACAAGCCCGCAACATACGCAACAATTGATTCAAGCCTCTGGTTTATTTTAGGAGAATACTTTTACAGGAAAAAGTTTGGCGGCGTGCTGTGGAAAAAACATAAAAAAAATATTGGTGCCGCGCTGTGCTGGGTGCAGTACCAGGATGCGGGGGAGGATTTGATGCCAGAGCAGCTCCCTACATCTGATTGGCAGGACTGCTTCCCGCACAAGTATGGGCACACAATCAATACGCAGGCACTCTACTTTGGGGCGCTCAAGGCAACGGAAAACAAAAAAATCATGCCCGCGCTGAAAAAACAGGTTGACAAGTATCTCTGGAGTGAAAGGCTTGGCTATTATCTTCCATGGCACTGGAAGGATCACGGCAAGTACAGTGAGAAGGAGGAGTGGTTTGATTCGCTTGGGAATATGCTTGCAATAGTTTTCGGGCTTGCAAACAAAAGGCAGGCAAATTCAATTCTGGATTTTGTGCAGAAAAAGAAAATCAACCGCCCCTTTCCGCTGCGTGCAATTTATCCGGGCATCAGGCAAGGCTCTGCGGAGTGGAAGGATTATTTTGCCGCTTCGCTTGCAGGCGAACAGAACTCATATCTGAACGGCGGCATCTGGCCGTTTATCGGTGGGTTTTATGTCTGCGCCCTTGTTGAGGCAAAACGTTTTGGCGAAGCGCAAAAAGAGCTTGAGTTGCTCGTGGCAGCAAACAGGCTCGGCTCGCACAAAGACTGGGATTGGGATTTCAATGAATGGATTCATCCTACAACAAAAAAAGCGAGCGGTAGCAGGCATCAGGCATGGAGCGCTGGCTCTTATCTTCTGGCATTTGAAGCATTGAAAAGGCGCAAGAACCCATTACAAATTTAGCTTCTGCTCGATTATCCGTGCCATGTCAAGCGAAGTTTTCCTGTAATCGAAATTTCCCGCCGCGTGATCCCTTCCTTTTTGCCCCATTTTTTCCCGCAGGATATCATCCTGCAAAAGTTTCAAAAGATATTTTGCAAGATCGTCAATATCAGCCCGGACCGCAAATGTCTTGGGCTTGTCGAATTTTATAATCTGTTTTTTGTCAAAGCCCAGGTCCTTGTACACCCACTCCTGCTCAAGTTCAATTGTCTCCCCGATTTTTGCAAGATAACCGGTTTCTCCGTGAACAACAGTATCCTTAACCCCCATGGCATCAACCGATAGCACAGGTATGCCGCACGCCTGGGCCTCCAACTGAATCATGCCAAACCCCTCAATCCTACTTGGTGCTGCGTAAATATCTGCTGCACTGAGAAGAACGCACAGGCCATCCCTTGAAAGGGGGCCGTCAATGTATTTTATTTTTTTGCGGAAGTTGTTTTGTTTTATTATTTGCTGCTCGTCCTTGTGGTGGTATGTTGGCTGGCGGTTCTCCCAGCTCTTGCCCACATATTTCCATTTAGTAAAATTTTCCCCGATCCGGCCAAGGCTCTTAAGAACTTCCTGGAATCCCTTGCTTGTCGTGTCCCCGCCGATTGTAAGAATCATTTTCTCGTCAGGCTTTATCCCCAAAAAGTCCCGCATTTCGCGCACGCGCGAATCATTTTTCGGGATGGGTTTCATTTGCTCCGTATCGATTCCGATGGGCATCGGAAACATATTTTTGTTATTCACCCCGTCGCGGAGATAGGTTTCGCGCACCCAGTTGCTTGTGGTAAAAATTAGCGGAAGTTCGTTGAGTATTTGGTGGTAATTTGCTATCCAGCCATCGGCGTTGAGCCATGGCACAGGCTGCACCCCGTGCTTTTGCGGATGCAGCACAAGGTCAGGAACATCCCCCCAAAAGCCTATCCCTATTGCAACGTCGGGCTTGAAACTCCTGAAAAGAAATTCCTTCTCAAAAGGCGCCCTTCTGTTGCAGGGTTTTGTCCTGTAGCCGTTATGCATTAGCCCTTTCCAGAGAAAATCTCCCTGCAGGCTGATGCCATCCAGTTCTGGCGGGTAGGGATACATCACAACAGAGCTGAATTTTTTCCCATTTTTTGCATCTCCATTTCCATTTTTTCCAGTTTCCATCATTCACATCACTTTCTTGAACGCTTCGGCAGGATTGCAGCTTATGTATTCAAAAGTATTTTCCAAAAATCCGTAAACGTGCCTGACAAGATATTTTTTCCGTTCATGCTCCTGTGCGGTGAGGGCGAATTTTATTTTGCTTTTTGGGTTCGGCTCCGCGCGGAACGGCCCCTCTTTTCTGATATAATCAAAAGTCCATAGCTCGCCGCAGTCAATTATCTTTTCACTCGCCATTTTCAAAACTTTTGTGTGCGTTTCGATATGCCTGTTGTGGCCATACTCGCCATTCGAGCCGTGGGTGAATACAACGTCAAACTTCTTGTCCATGACAATCGGCTCAATGCGCTTTCCAATTTCATCAAGGCTCTGCAGTTTCTCTTCAGGATGGTCGTCCTCCAAATCCGATATAAATCCATGCGCCCGAAGTTGTTTGCAAACCTCGAAAAATTTCGGCTTGCGGTCAGCGTCATTCTTTCTGCAAAGTGAAAGTACGGTCCAGTTCCATTTTTTTTCCCGCAGCATCTTCCCGCCCATCCAGATGGTCTCATCATCCGGGTGCGCGACAATCACAAGTGCCTTTGTCATGGCAATATTTTGCAAAGATAAGAATAAATATGCCGTCTTGCCAATACTCTGCGCGCCTTGCAGCGCATTTGTGGTGTGGATGAACAAAATTTTCGCCGTTGGGGATGTGAATGTTGATTTGTTCACGCACGCACAGGCACTTGCGGAGTTCGGAACTGAATCGCACGTGCAAAAATTTTACTGCACGCTTGGCGGGAATGCGGCAAACTTTGCCGCCACATGCGGCGTGCTTGGGCTCAGGACAAATCTTATCAGTGCAATCGGCGATGATATTTTCACGCCGTTTATTTTGCGCGAGCTCAAAAAATTCAACGTGAATCCACTTCTCGAAAAATCCGCCATGCAAAACGGGGTTTCAAATATTTTTGTGCGCAGGGACGGCGAGCGGGCGATTGTTTCAAGCAAGGGCTGCCTTCTCACGCTTGATTCAAACGCCATTTCAAAAAAGCTTTTGCCCGGAATTTCTGCGGGCGATATAGTTTTTTTCGGGGGGTTTTTCCATCTGATAAAACTTAGGAAAGGTTTTGCGGCGCTACTTTCTGCAATACGCCATAAAAAAGCAGTTGTGGTTTTCGATGCCTGCTATGATGAGTATGGGTTGTGGAAAGTTCGTGATTTTCTAAAATTCGTCGACATTTTCATCCTCAATGAATTAGAGCTTGCAAAAATAACCCGCGCAAAAACTGCAAAAAGGGGCATCGCAAGGCTTTTTTCAATGGGCGCAAACATGGTTGTGCTAAAGCGCGGAAAAAACGGAGCGGATTTTTACCATCCGATTGCCCGAAAAGAGCCGATTCATTCCGCTGCATTTAGCGTAAAGGCATTCAATGCAACGGGTGCGGGGGATTTTTTCAATGCGGGGTTTGCCTATGGTCTCTTGCGAACCTTCAGTGCCCTCAACTGCCTGCGCTGCGGCAACTTTGTCGCTTCGCGCAAGGTCGCATCATCTGAGTATATGCCCGAACTTAGGGGCTCTTTGAAGGAGTATCTTGCCCGCTCCAACTTATCTGAAATCATGGTGAAGGGAAGCACATCTGAAATGGCAAAGGAGGCTGTGAAGCATGTAGTGTTCCTGTTAGATAAACTCCCAAATGCAACAATTTCCTTCGCATCCGGAAAAACTACGGTTCCGATTTACCGCGCCCTTGTGAAGGCTTATCATAATCATGAAGTTGACTTCTCACGCTGCACCTTTATCGGGCTTGACGAGTATCTGGGCCTTGAAAATATCAAGGACAGTTTTGCGCATTCGCTGCGCAAAAACTTCCTGGACAAGGTGAATTTTCGCAGGGAAAATATTTTCCTTTTTAATTCCCGTGCAAAAAAACCCCAAGCCGAGTGCAGAAGACTTGAGTTCGTGGTGCGCAGAAAGGGTCTTCACTTTGTCCTGCTTGGAATCGGGGAGAATGCGCACATCGCCTTCAATGAGCCGGGAACAAAGTTCAGTTCGCGCACACATGTGGTGAACATCTCGAAAGGAATTCTGAAGTCGCGCAGAAAGGAGTTTCGTGGCGCGGAGCCGAAGCGTGCAATTACTCTTGGCATGCACACGATAATGTCCGCAAAAATTGTGATGTTGGTTGCCGGCGGGCGGAAAAAAGCAGACGCAATTGCAAGGTCTTTTGGCGGAAAGGTTTCCTCAAAGGTGCCGGCATCTGTTCTTCAGAGGCATCCGAACTCCCATATTATCCTTGATAGGGCTGCGGCGGTAAAATTGAATATTTGAGCAATGAAAAAGTTGGCGGCATCACACTATAGAAAGCCTTGCAAGAAGATATGACACGGTTGACTCCGCGCCTTCATTCGCATTCACTCCGGTGCGTGTAAGCCCGTCAAAGCATCCGCCGGTAGCCTCATCATAGACCGTCTGGTTCTGCGAGTTCTTGCCTAAAAACCAGTCAAATGAGTCCCGTGCCTTCTGCTTGTAATCCTGCGTGCCTGTCTGCTCGAATGCCTTGAGATACGCCGTGGTCATTCCTGCTGCCTCAATCGGCTGCTGATCATACATCGAGCGTTCCCTGCTTTTCACGAACCATTTTTCCTGCCCGATCGGAACAAGCTTTCCGCCTATGAAAAGATTTTTTGTTAAAAAGTCCATTGAGTCTTTTGCTATTCTCTGAACAATCCCGCTTTTGTCATGTGACTGCGCTTCAAATAGTGCTTCAGGAATTTTTGCGTTACCGTAAGTGAGGTATTTTTCAAACCAGTTCCACCCGTCATTGCTCATTTCATTGTATTTTGAGATGAGAGAATCAGTCATGCGCATCCTGATTCCGCTTGCGGTGCCTTTGGAGATGAATTTGTCGGAATCTATTGCAGCCATAAGGGTATCCGCCTGCGCTCGCGGGGAAATTATTTCCAGTTCACTTGGAAACGCCTTTTCAAGTGTTTTTTTTGCGCGCAGCCGGTACTCTTCGGGTAGGCTGCTCTTGAGAGTTTCACCAAGCGCGCTCACCGCCCTGCCAAAGCTGTCCTCACTGCCGATATCGTCAAGAAAGTCTCGGTTTTGCCCGAGCATATTGTGGAACTTTCCATCCTGCATCTGGCATTTTTCTATAAATGAGAGGAACTTTTCCGCAAAAGTGAGCATTTTTTTTGTGCCGGCTCTTTCATATCCCCTTACCGCAACAACCAGTGCGCGCGCATTGTCATCAAGCGTGTAGCCGCTTGATTTGTCCGGCACCGCATAATTTGAGAACTGTATCATGCCAAAATCATCTGTCAGTTCGGAGAAATGCCCGAAATTAATCCTTGGAAGCCTGCTAAAAGAGCCATTAGTGATTGGCGCAAGATTTGAGAAGGTGTTGAAATACTGTGTCGCAACATTTGGCCAGGTCATCTTCCTGCTGAATTCAAAGGCATTCCTTTCAAGTTCGGATTTTTTCTGCGGGTCGGAGAGCAGGCTGATTGCCACTTTTGCAAATCCTTTCGGGCTATTGCGCGTGAGCATTATTCCTCTTCCTTTCGCGAGCATTTCCCTGTTGTACTTGCTCCTGCTTGAAATTATCGCCTTGCCGGCGCCCATGGCATAGCTTACCGTTCCGCTGCATATTTGCGCGGGGTCAAGTGATGGCGCCATGTAAATTGTTGACATCCGCAGGCATTCGATTATTTCCTTTTGCGTGAGAAACCTGTCAAGAAACTTGACATGCCCTCCGACTCCGTGCTTTTCTGAAATGTATCGCAGTTCCTGCCGGTAGCTTTCCCCCTCATGCTCGCGGACCTTCGGGTGTGTCTGCCCGACAAGCAGATATGCCGTGTCTGGATGCCTTTTGACAATTTCAGGCATTGCCCCTATCACATTCTCGACGGCCTTTCCCCTGCTAAGAAGGCCGAAAGTGAGAAGGACATTTGATTCTTTTATCCCGTATTTCTTTTTTGCCCTTTCAAGATTTGCAAATTGAACGCTCGGAACGCCGTGCAGTATCACCAAAATTTTGGCGCTGTCAACCGCATATTGCTCAGAGAGTATTTTGCGTGCCGTTTCGGTCATGACAACAACCCTGTCACTTAGTTCAAATATCTGCTGCACGACAGTTTTCATCTTTTCAGGCGGGCTCTCAAGCGTTGTGTGCAGGGTGGTCACGATTTTTTTGTTGAGAAGTTCCATGAAGCGGAGAAGATACTCGCCGTAATCCCCGCCAAAAAGCCCGAACTCGTGCTGGATGTTCACGATTTCAACGCTCTTCATCTTGTTGACCCTGCGTGCAGCGCGTTCGTAGCTTGCGGGGTCATTTTCGGTGATGGCAAGGGACACACACCTGCCGTACTTGTAAACGTTCGACTCGGAGTCATTGATTGCAATTATATGCGGCAGGACGCTGTTGCCGAATTTTTTTCGCACGGAATCCGTGAGATCCTTGGTGAATGTCGCAATCCCGCACTCGCGCGGGGGAAAACTTGAGAGAAAAAGTATTTTTTTGGCAGTCATTTCAAATCAGGCCCTCTGTTTGCCTCAAGTAATTGCCGTGATTGTTGTTTAATTACTTTTGTTTTGCGGTTTTTTTTGGATTGAAAGATATTTTGGTGAAAATTCTTAAAAAAGTTTTACGCGCGGCAAATTTTCAGTGACCGGGTCGAAAATTTACCGTGTTTTTGATTTTTAGGTTAGTGAGCTAAGTATGCTGCTAATTTTCATTTTGCGCACTTCGATGTTTGAGTCCGACGCACCGCAATACACAAGAAGATTTTTTCCGTCCATGTCGGGGATTGCCGCGGTCGGGAAAACAACATTGTTGACAAACCCGTTTTTCTCGAAAGAATTTTCCGGCACGAAGAGCGGTTCGTTTTTCGGGCTCATGGCAAGAAGCCGCTCCGGCCGGTTCGCATCAAAGAGTGCCGCGCCTGCACTGTAAATTTTTTTGGACTCCTCATTCTCAGGGTCTTGGAGCCTGACTCCGTGGTATATCACAAGCCAGCCTTCCGGCAATTTAAGTGGGACCGTGCCTGAACCAATTCGCAGCTGTTCCCATGAATCCTCGCGCGGCTGGAGTATGGGCTTGTCCTTTCCCCAAAAAACCAGGTCTTTTGAGTATGAGAGCCAGATGCTGGGCTTGTCAAATATCATTGTCCCTTCGGGCCTGTGCATTGCAACGTAATAGTCATTGATTTTTTCAGGGTAAATCACAACGTCCTTGTTCTGCTGCCGAAAAATTATTCCATTTCTCTGCCAAGTGCTAAGATTATCCGAGAGTGCAAGCGAAGTTGAAACCCCGCTTGACATCGAAACCGAAACATAGGTCATTGCATAGCGCGATTCGTCCTCAAAAAAGGTTATGCGCGGGTCCTCAATGCCAAAGTCCCCGTCTTCGGTGCCACCTAAAAAATCCGGCTTCTGGCTGATGCGCTCAACATTCATTCCGCTCTTGTCCAGCCAAATTTTTCGCAGATGTGAAATTGTCGGGAGCCTGTAGACATTTTCCTTTATTTTGAAGTGCCACAAATCATCAGGATCAACTTGCCCCATCTTGCGCGGTATTTTTTCAATGACAATCCGCGGGTTTTTTGTCCCGGCAAATCTTGGCGCAAGGAAAAATTTTTCCCCGTGTTTTGGCGTTTCTGCAATGCGTGCCATTAAAAGTATTTTTCCGTTAGGCAGCCTTACTCCGCCAGGGTTTAGCGCGCCGCGCACGCGAAAGTTCGGCAAAGTGGGCTTTATGTCCTGCGGATGCACGAGCAGTTTGACCTGGGTTTTCATAACAATCTCCGACCTATTCATTTGGCTTTATTGGTATTTATACCTTGCCGCCAAAATTTGTCCAAAAACGCACCGCAGGCAGGCTATTTATACTGGAAATATTATAGATTATAAGCAAATTTCGTTCCGGATTGTGTGCACGATGTTTACGCAGATTAAGGAATTTTACTATGCGCTTGAGGACAAATATTATGCCGTCCTCGACAAAATAAATGAAAAAATTCCGGTTTATAAAATAATAGACCCGATTGATGATATTTTTCCATCGTTTATACTTTTTTTGGTTTTGCTGTTTCTGATTTTTCTTTTAGGGCTTTTTTTTGTGCTTGGCGGCGGCAATCTGCTTGATATATTGCTTGGCTTTCTTGGCGGTTCAAAACTGGCAAGTTTTATTGTAGTTGACCCAAGTGACAGTCCGATTTCCGGAGTTAAAGTTGTAATTAATTCCCAAGGCAAAACGGACTCATTCACTTCCGATGGCTTTGGGGAATTCAGGGCAAAAATTTCGGGCAAAAAGGCAATGGTTGAGGCTAAAAAATTCGGTTATGATGATTTTTTGCGCGAGCTTGAAATTGCTCAAAATGGCAAGACAAAAATAATGCTTGCCAAAAAAAAGTTGCAGGCAACTGAAAGTGTAATTGAAATTCGCGATGAAACAGGCAGGCCGTTCTCAGGCGCATCAATTAGATTTACCTGTTCTGGCAACGCGTCCGCACCCCAATCCATTGCGCGGGCAAGAAGCGAGGAGCGATTTATTGTTCCTGAAAATTGCAGTAGCCTTAGTGCGATTGTGAATGCCGCCGGCTACAAAGAAGAGCGCAGGGCAATTACAGTTGCGCGCACTGTAATAATTTTAACGCCGCTTGAGCCGGATATTGTGGGCAACGGAACAATTGCCGTATCAGTTAGTGATTTTACTTCCGGGCTCCAAATTGCAGGGATAGATTTGCGCCTCTATGATAGTTCCTGGATTCAGGTTGGACAGGCCCTGAGTGGTTCATCCGGAGTGTATGTATTTGATGCGGCTGCAGGGGAATATTATGTAAGGGCTTCTGACACACGTGAGGGTGCTT
>CAZEBH010000017.1:0-16590 GCA_964510425.1 uncultured archaeon
ACACATGATATTTCACGGCATTTATCATATGGAAAAAAACAAATTTCAGATAACCCCATTTTTTGACCCGCCTTGCGCTTACCTCGACAAAAATATGCGGACAATATTTGAGCGTGCCTTTTTTTGAAATGCGCTTTGCAAGATCCAGATCCTCTGCAGTCACAAGCTTTGTGTTAAAGCCGCGAATCCTTTTGAATGCGCTTGCGCGAACTGCCATATTAGAGCCGATTGGGTTATGCACCCCAAGCATTGCTGAAAACCCGACAAATGCACTCATCACGATTTTGCTCAGCGAATTTTCAAAACCTGACGCGTCAGAAAAAAATACCGGCCCATAAACCATTGCAAGGTTCTTGTCCGCTTTGAATTCCCCTGCAATATTTTCAACCCAATCAACTGGGACCTTTGCGTCGGCGTCGGTGATTGCAATCACTTCGCCGTTTGCAACCTTGCATGCCGCCTGCCTCTCCCATGCAGCCGAGCGCCTTTCCTCTAAGACCACGCGCGCGCCATAGCTTTTTGCAATCTTTGCAGTTTTATCCTTGCTATACCCATCCCCGACAATTATTTCAACTTCGTGTTTTGTCTTTTGGTGATGAAGGCTCTGCAGAACAGCCCCGATATATTTCTCTTCATTAAGGGCCGCGATTACAACAGAAACAAGCATACGAAAATAGGACGCTAAACTGAAATAAAAACATGCCTGCCGCACAAAAATGTCCTTGCGGCAGCAAGGAAAAGAGCCGTGAAATAATTTGGCAAAAAAAGAGCCAAGCAGCTATTGCTTAGCCCTCTTTCTTAAGTATCTCTTCTTGCGCTTCTTTCTGCGCATCAGTTTCTTTACCCATTTCCAGCGTTGCCTGGACTTGGTCTTTTTGAATCGCGATGTGTCTTTGCTTCGTTTACTCAGAAAATCACCGAATTTAAAATTCCTTTCAATTAATTGGATTCGGACAGGTTTAAAAATCAAAGCATTTGGTTACCAAGACTTGAACTTCTATTTTCTTGATTGGTAATAAGTTTTTGCGAATAATTTTGCAAGTTCGCCGGAACACGCAGCCATATAACCGCTCACCTGCGCCACATCCCTTTCCTGGATTTTTTCAAATGCAGAATTCTGCTTTTTAGTTGAAACTAACGTTGGGTCAATTATCCTTGCCATGTTGGAATAAACAATGATATTTCTGCCATGCAGATGCCCATGTGCAAAACCGTTGTTGTGGAGTTTAGCAAGTTGCCTTGCAAGGCTCATTGCAATTTTTCCCCTTTGTTCTTCATCCGCTTGCAATAGTGCGCCAAGCAAATGGTAACCGGGTTTAAGTCTTGAAATGAGATAATCATTCCGCTCAGCGGTTAAGAGAAGCCCAATCGGGGATTCCGTTTTTATCCCGGCTTTTAGTAGGCTTACCAGGTTTTTTACCGAATCAACCCCGGCGTATCCTGATGTGGAAGGATTGGTGCGTGTGCCGACAAGCTTTAGAAAGAAGGCCTTATTGTCAGGGGTGACAAACAAGAATGCGTTGCCCTGACTGTCAATGATTTTCCATTGATTTGGCGAAGGGAGGGGCTTTCTTAGCCACAGGCTCACTGGTGTTTCAGTTTTTTTTGAATCATGAAGGTCTGGAACAGGAATTTTGCCTGTATTGCGAAGGTTTGTGCGCCTAAAGCCATGAGTCCTAAGCCAGAGGGCACCTGTTGCATCTTGATGGTGGAAAAATAATTTCTTTTTGGCAGCGCCAAATTTTTCTGCAATTCTCGCCCTTAGCTGCCTTGTGCCCATGTGATGTAATAGAATTAAACTTGTAATAAAATGTTGCTGTAAAGGGAAGTTTACCTAAATAGCACTTAAGATGCAGAAAAATTAATTTTTAGCAGCCGGACTATTTCCCCTTAGCCATCTAACGCCCGCATAAACAAAGGGCGTGTTGACAACTGAAAGAATGAGCTTTAGGAATAAATATGGAAGCGCAATAGTAACAACATACGCAGCATCATAACCTGCAAGCAAACCAAAAAAGTTGAAGAATGCAAGAAACATAAACACGAAAGTATCGATTGCCTGCCCGACAAAATTGCTCAAATTACTGCGAAGCCAGAGCATTTTTCCCCTGAATTTTTCCCGCAGTTTACTAAACACGAGCGCGTCATTTAAATCTGAAAGTGCAAATGCGATTATGCTTGCAACAATTATCCTAAAACTCGAGCTAAAAACCGGATTGAACTGTTCAGGGGTAAGCCAGCTGCGTGAAGCGAATGGAAGCGCAACTGAAATTATTGTCACAATCGAAACAAAAACAAGGGCCATTACCCCGAGCCAGATAACTTCGCGCGCCTTATCGCGCCCGTACACTTCATTGATTGCATCGAGCAAAAAGAATGTTAAAAAAAAAGGAATCAAACCGACCGAAAAATCAACCGCAATGCCGAACAAATTTAGCGAGGCAATCTTGCTGCCGAGAACATTTGACATTATCACCGCAGCAATGAAAACAGAAACAAAAAAATTTAACCTAAATTCCGGGGTTTTAAATTTATCAGAAAGCCAGAAAAAAACCATTTGCAAAGACCCTTTGAACAAAACAACCTCACATGCCAATTTCACGGGGCATTATATTGGTTTAACTAAAATTAAAACAACACCAAAAGGAATTTAAATATGAAGCTGCGCCTAATTTCTTCGCTTTGCCTTCTTTGATTTGGCATCATATACCATATATACCCTGTCCAAATACTCGCCCTTGTGCTTCATCCAATCCGGCAATACCCCTCTTTTCACAAAGCCTTCACGCAAATAGAGCTTTATTGCATCTTTATTGCTGGAATAGACAGTGAGATATAGGTTGTGAGGGTTGAATAGTTTTATTGCCTCCTTTACCAGAGTTCTGATAAGATACGTGCCAAGCCCTGCCCCCCTGAAATCTTTTGCAACATAAAAACTCAGCGAAACATTATCCCTCTCGCGCCTTGGCATTTTTTCGGCAACCGCCCTTGCAACTAGCCGGTTTTGGTATTGGCAAACCCAGACAATCATTTCCTTTTTGTTCATCTTAATTATGCTTGCCTCATCAATTTCTCGCTCCTGCCCTGAACTTAGCTGCTGGTCTAGCGCAATGTATGCGCCTTCGGCTACAAGCTCGTTGAAAAACTGCCGAAGTTTTCCGAAATCATCCATTGTAAAACTTCTGATAACTACTTCCCTGCCGTCGCGAAGCATGATTTCTTTTTTATAAAGAAATGAATCACGGTATTTTCTTTCATAATAATTCAAGCCGCCGGTTGTCACAATTGTCGAGAATAAAATAATCAGGCACACGAGCCCTATGCTAAAATCAGTAGAAACCGGATAGACAAGAACAAATGTTGCAAGTGTTGCGCTAAGAAGATCGCGGGGGACCATTATTGCACGCAGAAGATTTTCATGCTCTTGCGATTGCAGGAATTTTCCCATTGCATAAATAACTGCCGCACGAATAACCAGCATGCAGCTGACCAAAAGAATTGCAAGCAAAACATTGGGCAAATTAAGATCGCTTAACCTGAAAATTAATCCCAGATACACAAAGAAAAAAGTGTTAATGAAAAGGCTTATTTCTCTCTGAAAAGACCGAAATGATTCATCAATTTCAAAAGCCGCTGGTTTTTTTAGGAACTTGAACAAATCCTCGGCATTTGCAAGAACTATCCCCATAACAATAACTGAGATAATCCCTATTCCTCCAAGGTATACAAAGTCAACTGAGTATACAATCAAAAGCAGGGCAAAGAGCGAAAAATACCCGAACTTTTTTATGTTAAAATGCGAAATTAAAAAAAGAATTAAAAGAGCCACCACTAGCCCGAAAATGAATGAAATGGAAAATAGGTAAAATAGCAAATTTCCAAGGTCTATCGGGCTTTGCGCCGAGAGCTGCGCGTAGCGCATTAGGCCGATTGAACCAATGCCAATTGCAATTGTGGAAATTATGCCTTCCAGATAGAGGCTGCTGCGAAGATTATTTGTTGTTCTAACAAGTGGCAGTATTGAATATGCCGCAAAGGATGAGAGGCCTCCGACAATTGATGCAAAAATTACTGAATCCAAAAAAGCCCAGTGAAATATAAAATGCAAAACCAGGCTAACTAGCCCTATTGTTGCTGCAAGGTTGATAAAAGTAAAAAAAACTGAAAATGAAATATCGCCCCTTAATTCTTTGAGCCTGAGCCTAATGCCCGCATCAAAGACCATTAATATTATTGCAACTGCACCTATCACTGGGGCAATGTTTTGAAAATACCCCTGGTTAATATTTGGAAAATTAAAATAAGTTACAAGTCCAAGGGGGCCCAGAACAAAGCCAATCAGCAACAGAATAATTACCTGCGGGATTCTTGTTTTTTCAAAAACCCACCTGCTTGCAAGGCCTATTAGAATTACAAGGCCTGCGAGGAATATTATCTCAAACATTTAACTAATTCTTTTGTTGAAGTTTTTATGATGGTATGTTTTTGCTGAAATTAGAAAAAATGGTGCCCCGGCCGGGATTTGAACCCGGGTTCTCGGCTTGAAAGGCCGGTGTCCTTGACCGGGCTAGACGATCGGGGCAGCCTTTTTCTTTCTCTTTGCAAGAGAAAGAAACCTTGTACCCAAAGGGTACGAGGCATAGTAAAATCTTTCGGTTTTACCATGAAACCCTGGGGAAAAAGTAAAGTGCATTCGCCCCTTGGGCAGTATCTGTTAGGCAATATTTGCCTAAACTAAAGGAAAAGCGCCCCATTTGCTTTATAATAGTTTCACTAATGAAAATACTAATTACAATACGAATTTTTGACAAAACGGTGTTTTTATGGGTGCTCTTAGTCCAGTTGCTTCAAAACGAATTTTTGGCGGAATGTGGATTTGCATGCACTGCAACGCACGCAATAGGAGCGGAAGCGCAAAGCCCGCACACTGCAGAAAATGCGGAAGCAGCAAGTTGCGCCAGCGAAAGAAGGGCAAGAAGAAGAGCTCGTGAATAAAACAATAAATCACATTTTTAATTAGAGTTTAAAATTGCTTTTTCTGATTATTCTGGAAGTAACAATGAATGGCTCGGGGCAGGAATCATTTTTTTTAAATGAGCGTGAAATGAATTGTAAAATAGCTGAAAATAATTTTCTATAATATCTTTACTGGCCCCACGGTAATTAGTTTTAATGGCTTGTTGCCAGTTCCGCATGTGTTCATCGAAGCCTTCACTTAAATATATTTCATCTCCTGCAGCAGGAATTGTCCCCGCAGTTTTTCGTGTACGTGCTTCTAAATAGCGGGCCATTCCTCTCAAAAGTTCGGGAAAAAAATGGTTATCAATCGTTTCTTCAATTTTCAAATGAGCCATTGAATCCCTATATTCTTTTTGCATCTCGTAAAGTGCTGCCTCTTTTGCGGCAAGCAATTTTGCCATGCTCTCCTTTCCAATAAGGCTTAAGACTGGCATTTCATGGGCTAGCGACCTTCTTGAAGGAGGCAATACTTCAAGCTTTTTTTTACCAAGGCGAACTGGCTTTCTTCCAACTGGTTTTCCCATAAATTAGAATTATGCGCCTGAGTAATTAAAGCTTTCTGCACGTGAAGAAAACCGCTTTCAAAACATTTAACTAGATTTCAAGCCACATTAATGCCTATGGATTTGAAGGGCCTTATTGGAACAATGCGCCTTGGCAACTGTGCAATTTCCGCGCTAGGCGTTCTTGTTGGATATGCAATAGTGGCGGGACTTACAATTGATGCAAAAATAGCAATTGCAATGGCAGCCGCATTCTTTATCGCGGGTGCGGGAAATGCCATAAATGATTATTTTGACGCTGAAATTGACCGCAAACTTGGCAGGGCAAAAAAAAGCAACGGCAAAAAAAGCCCGCTTCTGATTTTTTCTGCAATACTTTTTGCAATCGGACTCGCTCTTGCAAGCATCTTGCCGTTTGGCGCATTTGCAATTGCATTTGCGGTATGCGTGCTGCTTGTGGTTTATTCCGAAATGTTATATCGCATGAAATATATAGGAAATCTGGTTGTTGCACTTGGAACTGCACTTACATTGGTATTTGGCGCTGCTCTTACAAATAATGTTTCGGCAGTAACATTTGCTGCTGCAGCTGCATTTTTTGCAAATGTTGGAAGGGAAATTATAAAGGATTGCGAGGATATCAGTGGAGATGCGGGAGGCAAAAAGACACTTCCGATGATTTTAAAAGTTGCAGAACTAAAAAAAGTTATTTTCCTGGTTTACATGTACGCAATAGCATCAGGCTTTATAGCATTCATGCTCGGAACTTTTAGGGGAATTGGTTTCGCGCTGCTTTTTGCAGCTTCAGCGGCACTTTTTCTTAATTCTTTCAGATTATTTGAAACAAAGGAATTTGGCGAAGCGCAAAAACATAGCAAGTTCGCAATGCTTGCAGCGCTAGCTTCATTTGTGGCGGGAGCCTTATGACCCGCGAGCACATAATTGCACGCGCAGTTTTAGCGCTTCAAACAAAGGGCTTTCGCACAACCACATTTCCTGATTCGAACACATGCTTTGATATAATTGCAAAAGATGAAAACGCAACGCTGCTTTTAAAGGTATACGAAAACATTGATTCCATTAGAAAAGAGCAGGCAGAAGAATTAATCAAGCTCTCAGGGGTGCTTGATGCATCATGCGTAATAGTTGGAAACCGGACCAAGGTATTCGAACTGCAACATGGAACTGTTTATGTGCGCTATGGCATACCGACAATTACACTTGGAACTTTTGAGAAACTTCTGGATGAGAAAATACCGCAGGTAAAATATTTCAAGGGAAAGCACATTGTTGAAATTGATTTTGATGCCCTGCGTAAAAAAAGAAATGAACTAAACCTCTCACTCCGGGAACTTGCGCAAAAAATCGGGATTGCATCTGGGACCCTCTACCGCTTTGAGCATGGTGCCAACACATCGGTTGAAACCGCAAAGAGACTGGAAAAAGAGCTTGATACTGACCTATCAAAAGGAATAGAAATTTTTGGCTGCAGGCCGCAGCGCAAAAGAATCGATGAGGTGCCAAGCGAGAAGCTTTTGGAAAAAGTCCACGATCTTGGTTTAAGGATGGCGCTCTTTGAACACGCACCATTCAATGCATTTGGAGAACTGGAAAATGGGATGCTGATAAGCACGGGGAAGGGCAAATTTGACATACCAAAAAAAGCACTGGAACTTCGCAAGACCAGCGCGGTGATAGAATCCGATTCCATAATAGTCACAAAAGAGTACAAGTACAAAAGCGTCGAAGGTATCCCTATAATAGGGGAAGCGGAGCTTGAGACAATTGGCAAAATAAAAGAGCTTCGAAAACTTATAAGCGAGCGCGAAGAACATGGATGAATTGGAATTTGATAAACAGCGCGGACAACTTGCAGAATATATTTCGGTTTCCCTCAAGACACGCGAAATTAAGAATGCTTTCTTTGAAGTGAAGCGCGAGCAGTTCATGCCGCAAAACATGCGGCAATACGCATACGCAGATGACGCCATCTCGATAGGGCATGGCCAAACGATTTCACAGCCCAGTACGATTGCGATAATGCTAGAGCTTCTTGATTTGAAAAGTGGCATGAACGCACTTGAAGTCGGGAGCGGCTGCGGGTATGTTCTCGCGCTTATTTCAAAAATTGTCGGGGAGAAAGGAAAAGTTTACGGTGTTGAATTGCTCGGCGAACTTTCCCAAAAATCCACAGAAAATCTGAAACAAGAGGGCTTTGTGAATGCTGAAGTGAAAAATGCAGACGGGGCAGAAGGCTGGGCAGAACACGCGCCGTTTGATAGAATTCTGGTTAGCTGCGCCTGCCCATTCATCCCAAAGGCCCTATTTGACCAGCTAAAAGAAGGCGGAAGAATAGTTGCACCGGTTGGGGATACACACACCCAGATTATGGAAATATTAATGAAAATTAAGGGAAAGCCGCACAAAAAAAGTTATGAAGGTTCACTTTTTGCATTTGTACCGCTCAGGGGAAAGCACGGATTCTGAACCCCGATTATACAAACCTGAAATTATTTTTCTTGAGGCTGATAAAAATTTTTTTCTTGCCCATCTTTGATGGCGGATCAAATTGCGCCTTTATGAGATGGCTTTTTCCGCCACCCTTTGGTTTTGCCTCTGCGATAATATAATCAGAGACAAAATCCTTTACAAATTTATTTTTTGGGGAAAGGAAAATCTTTTCAGGCAATCCAACCTGCTCAATGCGGGCATTGCCCATAACAACCATTAAATCACTTAGAGGAAATGCCTCATCAATATCATGCGTGACCATCACAACAGTGGCACCTGTTTTTTGCTGCACATTTTTGAGCATAACCTTCATTTTTTCGCGCAGGTTGGCATCAAGACCGTTCAATGGCTCATCAAGAAGCAATAACTTTGGGTTAAATGCGATTGCGCGCGCAATTGCAACCCTTTTGCGCTCCCCGCCGCTTAGCCCCTCGATTTTTCTGCTCTCAAAGCCCACAAGATGAACAAGACCCAGAGCCGCAGCGACCTTTTCTTTGATTCCCGAAGCTTTTCGCATTTCAAGCCCGAATGCGACATTTTCAAATACGCTCATGTGGAAAAAAAGCGCATCTCCCTGAAAAACAAAACCTATGCCACGCTCTTGCGGTGGCAACCCGGCAACATCCTTCGAGTCAAAGAAAACTTTGCCTTTTTCCGGCATGACAAGCCCTGAAAATATTTTGAGAATGGTTGTCTTTCCGCAGCCGCTTGGGCCAACAATTGAAACAAATTTTCCGGAAGGAATTTCCATTGAAAAATTTTCCAAGAGCCAGTTTGGGTAAGAAACCGTTACATTTTCGAGCCTGAAGGACATTAGAACACACTCACTTCATTAGAAAAATGTTCTATAACATAAAAGCACAAAAAGCTAACGCCGATTAAAATAACACCCATTGCAGCCGCGGCACTTATGTCAAAAACTGAAATAAGCCGGTAAATATAGACAGGCATTGTCGGGTAAATGCCATCATAGAGCAGCATAACCATGGCAAGTTCACCAAGTGAAACCGCAAAAGAGAACGCAAGCGAAACCAAAAGCGCACTTTTTATCCTTGGAAACTGGATTTTTCTGAAAATTTCAAGCGAATCCGCGCCTAAAGTTTTGGCGGCATCAATTGCCCCCTGCTCGATTTTTCCAAGTGCATTGCCAATAAGCCGATAGGCAAAAGGGAAAGCGAGAACGGAGTGCCCGATTGCAATTATTAGAATGTTTCCCGAGCCAAAACCAACCAGATAACCAAGGCCAAGGGTTATGGTAGAAACCGCAATTGAAGAACCGGGCAGAAAAGTGACAAGAGGAATTCTCGCATCCCTAAGTGATGAGAGCAGCCCCATCAATGTTGCAACAATTGAGGCAACAAGGGCAATAAACAGGCTGTAGAAAATTGAACTAAAGCCGGTTGCGCCGCTAAGGGACGACCCTGCGAAGAAAATCTTTTCAAAAGAGCGCATGGAAATTGCACCGGTTCGCTGATCCACAAAGGCAAATATAACAATGGAGAGTAATGGCACTATTATGAAAAGCACGGTTGCACATAAAAATAACAGTTCCATTTTGCCACGAAGGGTGTGCAGTTCAAACTTTTCCGGCTGCGGGGAAACGGAACGCTGTGGCGTAAAAAACCTGTGAGAGAGGAAAAAATAAACCAATGCAAGCACACAAAGCATTGCAAACTGGAAAAGACCCAAAATTGCACCCGCTCCGAAATCAAGGTTGCGCGAAATCTGATAATATATTTCAACTTCGATTGTTGAGAGCTGCGGCCCCCCAAGCGAGAGAACTATTGCAAAACTCATAAAACAATAAATGAAAACAAGCGTGGCACTGGCTGCAATTGAAGGCAAAAGCTGCGGGAGCACAATTCTTGAAAAAACCGCTAACTTTCCGGCGCCAAGGCTTCTTGCGGATTCAATCATCTGTGAATCTGTTTTGCCCCAGGCATTTGCAACAAAAAGCATCACAAGGGGAAAATTGTAGAACACATGCGCAAGAACCACGCCCCAAAAACCGTAAATGAACTGCACCGGCTCGGCAAAACCAAACAATGCACGGAGCAGTGTATTCACCCAACCGTTATTCCCGAATACAATGACAAATGAAAGCACCACAAGTACCGAGGGGAATACGAATGGCAAAAGTGAAATTGAACGCAGAATATTTTTGCCCGCAAAACTGCGCCGCGCAAGGATATATGCAGCCGGAATTCCTATGAAAAGGGAAAAAATTGTTGAAATTGCCGCCTGCAAAAACGAGGAGAAAATCACGTTTTGCTTTGAAAGTATAATCGAAACCGCGCGCTCAAACCCACCCGCCACAAAGGCCTTCAGAAGCATTGCCGCAAGAGGATAGATGAAAAATGCAAGCGCGAAAAAAACCAGCACGGCCTTCGCGCTCAGTTCGAAGAGATTATCTTTTCCCATTCAGAAATCCATTCCTCTTGCTTCTGGCTAACCAGATTGGGGTCAAGTTCAAGCGTCGTCTTGGGCTTTATTGCATAATCAAATGCATTGGGCAGATTCGTATCCTTGTTGATTGGGAACATGTACTGGTTTAGCGCAACTTCAGACTGGAACTTTTCACTGATTGCAAATTCTATGAATTGTTCTGCAAGTGCCCTGTTCTTTGTCCCCTTGGCTATGCCCATGCCCTCTATTTGGATGTAGTGGCCTTCCTTGAATTCTGCGGCAAGATAATTTTTTTTGCCCTCGTATAAAACGTAATATGGCGGGGAGGTCGCGTAGCCCAGATATATTGGGCTCTCCCCAACGCTAAATAAGCCTGCCGCCTCATCCCACCCGGCAGTTACTGTAAGTATATTTGGACGAAATTTGCGCCAGAATTCTTTATAGCCCGGGTCACCATAAACCTTGACGGTCCATAAAAGAAGCGCAAGGCCGGGAGATGATGAGCGCGGGTTTTCAATCACGACTTTTTTGCGCAGGCGCAGGTCCAGAAGCGAATCAAAGCCGTCAAGCGGGAAAGTAATTTTTTCTGAATCATATACGAATGCAACAAAGCCATAATTGTATGGGGTGAGATAGCCAGTATTATCAAAGCGCAAATCCTCTGGGACGTTTGAAATATTGCTTGGTGTGAATTGCTCAAATATATCAGCTTCAAGTGCCTTTGAAATTAGCGAATTATCCACTCCGACAATTACATCCGCGCGTGAATTTCCCTTTTCAAGCACAGAGGTGGCAAGAACCTGCCCCGCATCTCCCTTGGCAACCATATTTACCTTGCAGTTGCATTGCGCCTCGAACTTGGGCACAATTTTAGGGCCGATACCGTATTCCGAGACCATTGAGTCGTAAGTATAAATTGTCAGAACCGGTTTTTCAGCCGCCTGCAACTGAGAACTTGGCTGCTGCAAGCAACCTGCAAAAAAAATTCCGGATATTATTATTAAAATTGATAAAAATATTTTTTTATTATCAGCCATGATGCAACCATGCTCTGTGGCATTTAAAAATCAGAGCCACTTGTGGAAGTGCACGCACAAGAGCAATCCGTCTTTGAACGTAATCGAGGCTTTTTTGTTTTTAAACTCGTTGCTAAGCCCCTTTCCGATGCCAAAGCGCAGATTATAATTCTCCAAATCATACTTAAAGCCCCTGAGCGAAAGACCCTGAACATTTCCAGAAATCGGGAAAAACGAAACCACTTCGCCCGGTTGCCCTTTAATCGAAAACTTTTTTGGCACAAGGAAAATTTCCTGGTTTTCGTGCAAAATACTCGCATTTATGCCCTTTGGGATGTGCGAAAGCAGGAAAATATTTGTAAGGGTCATGTCCGCACGGCTGCCAACCGCGCCAAGAATAAGGATTTCACTGAAATTGTTCTGCACGCAGTAATTGATTGCAAGTTCGAGGTCAAGCAAATCCTTTTCGCGCGGATATTTTAAAAAAATTGATGACCGGAACTTTTTTGCGGCATTTTTTGTAATGGAGTCCATATCGCCAATAATCAGGGATGGCACAAAAGATGTCTTTACAAGTTTATTTGCCCCGCCATCAACAGCAATCAAAAAATCCCCCTTTGAAATTGCTGAATAGAGCCACTTGGTGTCAAGGCTCCCGTTGCATACCAATACCGCCCGCTTAGCCACCAGGAAGTTTACACTCGAACAGTTAATTAAGTTTTTGCGGTGGCAGATTTGTCAATGGATTATGAAAACAGCAAAAAGTGGCTTGATTCACTTGAGAATAGGATGCACGGGTTTGACCTTGCAAATATGCAAAAAATCTGCATGATTGCAAAACTTGACACCGCAAAACTAAAAACAATCCATGTGGCGGGAAGCAATGGGAAGGGCAGCACCTGCGCCTACATTGCAAATATTCTAAAACAGGCAAAATACAAAACAGGTCTTTACACTTCACCTCACCTTATCGAACCTACGGAGAGAATGCAGATTAATGGTGCAAAAATATCACAACAGGATTTCGCGGGGCTTGCCGAATATTTCAGGGAAATTATTGAACAAAACAAAATTGACGCAAGTTTTTTTGAAGCTATTACAGCGATTGCACTCAAGCACTTCATTGATGAAAATGTGGATTTTTTGGTTGCGGAAACAGGAATGGGCGGAAGGCTTGATGCGACGAACGTGCTTACAGGGATTGTTTGTGTAATAACCCCGATTTCACTCGAACACACACAGTACCTTGGGGACACGGTTGAAAAAATTGCCGCCGAAAAGGCAGGAATAATAAAGAAAGGTTCAATTGTTGTAGTTTCGCCAAAAAATTCGGCAATGGAAATTTTTGTGCAAATGGAACGTGAACAAAAGCTGAAAATTCTCTCACCTGCAATTGTCATAACCTCCTCATCTGAAAAAGGCTCGGAATTTGACATTGTTGCTTCGGTAAATTTTTCCGGCATGAAAATATCCATGGCAGGGGAGTTCCAGTGCGAAAACGCTTCGCTTGCCGCGGCGGCGGCAATTGCACTGCGCGAAAAAGGCTTTGATGTCAGCAAAACTGCAATCAGAAACGGCCTTGCCAAAACGCACTGGAGGGGAAGGCTTGAAATAATCCGCGAGCACCCAAAAATTGTAATGGACGCGGCACATAACCCCGATGGCTGGGAGAAAATTGCTCAGTCCATGGCACTTTTCAAATACAAAAAACTCATACTGGTTTTCGGCGCAATGAAGGACAAGGACATAAACGGCGCAAAAATACTTGCAGCGCTTGCGGACGAAACCATCATCACACGACCGGAAACAGAACGCGCGCAATCATGTGAAAAAATAGGGCAAATTTTGGGTCGCGGAACAGTAATTATGCCGCCTAGCAAGGCGCTTGAGGCGGCAATAAGCAAGGCAGGGGCAAGTGACCTAGTTCTTGTGACGGGCTCGTTGTATTTAATCGGCGAAGCTTACAGGCATTTTGACATCGAAATTTAGTAAATTTCCTCCAAGAGCCTCTGGAGGTCGTCTTTAATGTGCCTTCGCGGGTTCTGTGGCTTATGCACGAGTGACATTTGTGTAATTTTCGAAAAATCCTCGGGCTTGCAGCCGATTTCGCGCAAGGTTGTTGGTGCTCCCACGGATTTGAGAAATTCGGTTATTTTTTCTTTTCCCTGCGCAACCGATTTCGCGCCAATCATTGAGCATATTTCAAGGCACTTCTTTTCCTGCTTTTTTGAATAGAATTCCAAAAACCATGCAAGCGTGATGCCGACAGCAAAACCATGCACAAGGCCAAAATATTTTGTGAGCGGATAAGAAACCGTGTGGCAGGCGGTTGTGCCTGTATTGCTGAAGGCCTGCGCCGCACGCAGCGAAGCAAGGCTCATGTTTTGCCGAACCTGCTTGTCCTGATCCTTTACCGCCTTGAAAAGAGAATGGTATGCAAGACCTATTGCCTCGGAGGCGAACTTGTCAGTTTCCGAAGTTGCGGTTTTTGCCCAGTAAGCCTCAACACTTTGGCAAAAAGCGTCAACACCTGTTGCCGCGGTAATTTCGGGCGGCAGTGTGTAAGTGAGTTCAGGGTCTACAATTGCAACCATTGCATAGAACTTGTCGTGCTGAAGTGTTTTTTTAACTCCAGCCCTTGTTGTGAGAACCGAGTATTTTGTTGCCTCGCTGCCGGAACCAGAAGTTGTAGGAATTGAAAAAAATGGGATACGGTTTTTTATCGTGATTTTTTTGTAGAATGTTTCACAGCTTTTCCCGTAATTTTTCATGCATGCAACCACTTTGGCGGCATCAAGCACCGAGCCACCGCCAATCCCTATTACGGCGTCGCAGTTGCACGAGTTCAGGACTTTTGCGGCGGCATCAACCGTTGCTGTTGACGGGTTGGGTTCAACTTCAGTGAAGAGCTCGAATGGCGATATGCGCTCCTCGATATCCCTGAACTTGAACGAGGAAGTGAAATGCCTGCCGCAAATAACAAGCGGATGCTTCACCCCCGCTGCCTCGAGCTCTTGGAATAGCTGCTGGAAGGTTTTTTCCCCGAAAATAATTTTGGTTGGAAGAAAGTATTTTGCCATAAACATCGCCTTCAGGTCCATGCTCCGAGAGTAGATTGCCTTGACTTCTCCTTAAACCTTTCGGAAAGACGCTCTATTGATTTGCCAACGCGCTCAGCTGAAAAATCATGCTTTGCGCAGAGGAACTCAAATAAAGCGTCATTTTGCGGCGCGGAGAAGGAAACTGGGTAATCATTTGTAATATCAGGCGCGGTGAAGAGAGATTCGATTTCCCGCCAGTCGAATTCAGGGGAATATTTTGTTTCCGCGATAATTTTTCCAAATGAATCGTGCTTTTTCACAAGTTTTAGCGCAGTCTGCACGCCGATTTTCGGAAACTTCTCATTGAAGTCTGTCCCAATCAGCATGCCAATCCATATCAGTTTCTGATGCGTGATTCCATTTTCTGAGAGGACTTTTTCGAGCAATATTTTTTCCGGTTCGACATCGGCATAAATGTTTTTTCCCGGAATTTTTCTTTTCCCGGATACGCCAATGTTTCGGTACAGAACCGGGGCTCCGAATAGCAGCGCATCATAGTCCTGGCTAACGCAGCCGTCCAGTTTTCCCTGCTTTGCCATGTGAACAATCTGCGCTTCGCCTTCACTGGGCGCCTGCACTGCAGAAAAACCCATAAGCGAAACAAGCTGTTTGGCATCTGAGACCATGCGCTCATCTAGCCTAAGTGCGCGCGAACCGAATTTTCTGGCATCCTCAAGATTTCCTTCTGCAACTGCCTTCTCGTGTTTTTGTTGCGCATCTGTGCGTATTTTGTTTCTCTTTTTTATTGTCTCGCTTTTGAGGGCGGATGGCTTGCCATCAAAAACAAAAACAGGCCGCACGCCTTTTTCGACAAGACTTATTGTCCGGTAGAACAACCCCGCAAGATGCGATGTGACATTGCCATGCGAATCCTTAAGCGGCGTTCCATCCTCACCGCGGATGCTTGAGAGGAACTGGTAGATGACATTATATGAATCGAATCCAAGCATTTTGCCATTCAAGGCATCTAGTGATATTTTTTGCCTCGGAACAATATCGCCAATTGCTGTGCCCACAAAAACCCCTAAAGCATTAGGCAAAATTAGTTTTTAAGCAAATCATTAAAGATTGAGCCTGCAAAACCCATGGAGCCTTGCGAGGAATGCGGCAGTTTAGTCGGTTTAAACTGAACAGAATGAGACTTATGCCTCAATTCTTTTTTTATGTATTTTTAACCAGTTTCGCACCCAAATCACAAAGGATACAAATGGTCGAAATAAAGCCCAAAGGAAATTCGTTTTCACTTCTTTTCACAGAGCAGGAAGTCACAAGGCTCGGGCTTGAAGCTGGCAGGGAGTACGAACTCACAAAGGTCCGCGAGGGCATATGGGTCCTTGCAGAAGGAGCGACCATTGCAAAAAAGGCTGAGACGAAAAAGGAAATGCCCAAACAAATGCAGCCATTTGACGGAATGGAAGAGAAGATAGCCCAAATACTGAGAAAAACGCCCACGCGGGACAGGATGGAGGGCTGGTTCGAAAAAAAACTCACTGATGGGGAGAGGGAAAAATTTGCACAAATGCTCTCCGAGGGCAAGGTCATAAAATATAAGTCAAGTGAAGTGTTCAGGAAATCATTATACGCCCTCCCAAAGAAACCTGAAAAAAATGAAATTGCCGCAAGGAAATTTGAGAACAGGGAAAAGCCGATTGAGGAGTTCACAATTGAAAATGACGGATTTGTTGTCGTGAAAAATGAGCTGCGCGCAAAAGCCATAAGTGCGCAATACTACGAGCGGATAAAGAGCGGGGAAATCCGCGGGATGAAGTCATTTTCCGGCGAATTTTACATAATACTTAGTGGCCTTCTAATGCAGGCGCAGGAAAAGCTGCTAACAGAACTCAGGGCGGTAAAATCAGCCGAACTAAAGTCCATTTCAGAAAAGAGCGCAATGACACCCACACTGATAAAAATCGCCGCGACATTTCTCTCCGAAGAGGGGCAAATAATAGAAAAAAAGAAGGGGCTATACCAGTATATCAAGTGATTTCAATGAAAGTTCTGATACCCATACTTTCCGAAAATGAAAATGAC
>CAZEBH010000018.1:0-16506 GCA_964510425.1 uncultured archaeon
GGGGAAACGGCAATGATGAACCTGTTTTTGAGCTGCTTGAGACCGTAGCAAGCCGCGCAAAGGTGAAATACAGCAGGCTTTTTACGATAAAAGAGCCAAATGAACGGGTTGGCAGGGACAAAACCGTCTGGCTTTTGCTCGGAGAAGAACAGCCGCTTAGCTATTTGTGGGGCGAGAAGGGAATAACAAAAAAAATCACCTACAAGGGCATTGCAAGCCAGGAACAGGAATCCGTGCAGGAACAGGCTGAAGAGCTTGTTGAAGTAACACAGAACCCGGGTACGCAGTAACCACATGCAGTGGTCAAATTTATTTCGGCAAATTTTCCGCAAAGGTTATTTCATGACCGAGAAGATTTTCCAGACAGATTCTTACGCAAAGGAATGCCGGGCAACTGTGTTGAAGGCCGAAGGAAAATTTGTTGTGCTTGACAGAACCGTACTCTATCCACAGGGAGGAGGGCAGATTGCGGATACCGGAAAAATAATTTCGCTGAACGGAGAAGAATTCAAGGCGGTTTTTTCGAAAAACCTTGGCGATGACGTGAGCCACGAAGTTGACCGCGAAGGGCTTGGCGCGGAAGAAAAAGTCAAATGCATTGTGGATTGGCAAAGAAGATACAAGTTAATGCGCATGCACACTTCTGCGCATCTCTTGGCGGCATGCATAATGAAAACAACCGGCGCTCTGATAACCGGAAATCAGTTAGATGAGAAACAATCCCGCATGGATTTCAATGTCCCGGACTTTGACAGGGAACTGCTAAAGAGCTTTGAAGCGCAGGTTAACGGAGCAATTAAATCCGAAATACCGATTACTACTTCTTTTATGGAAAGGGGAATTGCGCTTCAAAACCCCGCACTATTCCGGCTTAAGGATGTTCTGCCAAAAGACATACCGATACTGCGAATTGTCGCAATCGGCGAATTTGACATACAGGCAGACGGCGGAACGCATGTTGCAAACACGCACGAAATCGGCAAATTCAAAATTGTCGATTTCAAAAACAAGGGTGCGGAAAACCGCAGGATTTACTGGGAGTTGGAACCTTGAAAAATAAAATCATCGACCTGACAATGCCAATTGACGAAAACACCCCGGTGTGTCCGGGCGACCCGAAGCAGAAAATCTGGCAGCAGGCCACAATTGCAAAGGAAGGCTGGAATGAGAAAAGGTTAGAATTCAGCTCGCATTTTGGAACTCACATTGATGCCCCTTTTCACATGCTCGAAAACGGGAAAAAACTGGATGAATTTCAGCCGGAGAAATTTGTGGGAGAGGCAATTGTAATTGATGCGCGCAAAACCAATTCCAAAAATGAAATAATTGCAAAGCTTGAAAAAGTTAAGGAAAATGACATTGTTTTGTTTTATACGGGCCGGACAAAAAAAATGAATTCGCCGCAATTTTTCGAAAATAACCCCGTGATTTCACTTGAGACTGCAGGACAACTTGCGGAGAAAAAAGTGAAGATTGTCGGACTTGATTCATACACGCCGGACAATGAGCCATTTGAAACACACAAGCTGCTTTTTCGAAATGGGATTCTTATTGTTGAAAATCTCGTGAACCTTGAAGGGCTCATCGGAAAGAGATTTGTGTGCCACATCCTTGCGCTCAATATCAAAAACGCCGACGGCGCCCCGTGCAGGGCAATTGCAACGCTAATTGATTGAAGATGCGCTGCGGCGCCACATTAGGGTTAAATTCCCCTATAGGGCATTAATACTTTGCATGGAACTAAAGCAGGTAATTGCAATCCGTTCAGACCTTGGCATGGGGAAGGGAAAAATTGGGGCTCAGTCGGCACACGCTTCGCTTGGCGCTTATGAAAAAGCGCTTAAGCAAAAACCTGAGTGGGTCGAGGAATGGAAAAATTCGGGGCAGACAAAAGTTGTTGTGAAAGTTGGCAGTGAAAAGGAACTTTTAGAACTTTTTGAGCGCGTGAGAAAAATCTTGCCGGCAGCGCTCATAAAAGATGCCGGCAGAACGCAAATAGAAAAAGGCAGTGCAACATGCGTAGGAATCGGCCCCGCGCCGGAAAATGAAATTGACAAATTCACCAAAGACCTAAAACTTTTGTAAAAATTCCCGGCTTGGAAATTATGGACCGCACGATAAAATTATTTGGAGCCATTGCCGGAATTTTGGCGATTTTTGCAGGCTTCGCGCTTTTTTCATACTTTGGCGGTTTTCAGAAAGTTCTGCCCGCGGATAAACTTTTTTCGGTGTCCGGTCCAATCTTGGTATTTGCGATTTTTTTGATACTTATTTTTGACGGAGTTTACTTTTTCAACGCCGCGGGGCACATCATAAAGGAAGCCGTGAAATGAAAGGTCGAAATCTGGCGTGATTTTTATGGGTTATTGGGATATTGTCCGGGGAATCGTAAAGGAATCAGACATTGTCATGGAAATAATAGACTCCCGCTTCCCTGACAAGAGCCGCAACCACGAACTTGAGGAATATGTCAGGCGCTCCGGCAAAAAACTTCTCGTGGTCATAAACAAATCCGATCTGATTTCAAAGCGGCAGGCGGCGAAAGCCAAAGAAGAAATGGATGAGAGATGCGTATTTGTTTCCGCGCGGTTTCGGAGCGGGATTAAAATGCTGCGAATTGAGCTTGACAAGCTCTCAAGTGGCGTTGAAACAAAAGTTGCGGTGACGGGCTATCCCAACACCGGCAAGAGCAGCGTAATTAATATGCTGAAGGGGCGCAAAGCCGCACGCACATCCCCAACTGCCGGGTTCACAAAAGGGAAGCAGTTTGTGCGCATGGGAAAAAACACGCTGCTAATTGACACTCCCGGAGTGATTCCTCTCGGGGAAAATGATGAAACCCTGATGGCGCTGCTCTCTTCAAAAAATGCCTACCAATTGCATGACCTTGAGGGAACGGGAATTGACATTGCAGAGTACCTGCTAAAGAGCATGGGCGAAACACTTACCGGGTTTTACGGGGTTGAGGCAACAGACGGAGAGGAATTTTTGGAAAAGCTTGCACTGAAAAGAAACAAGCTAAAATCCGGCGCAAGACCTGACATCAATTCAGGGGCCATGATTTTGATAGAGGATTTCCAGCGCGGCAAGATAGTGGCAAATCCGAAAAAAAGCCCGAAAAAAGCATAATAAGGCTTTTTTGGAATCCGGCAGAAACAAAACCTATTTTAATGCAAGAGAACCAAATATAAGAAGTTTAACTGCCCCGGGAAGGGACCTGATGACCCAAACCAAGACTTCAAATCCGAGTATAATTGAAACCATTGACAAAATGGTAAAGGATGGCGAGAGCGAGGAAAAAATACTTAACACACTTAAAGACATCGGCATCAGCCCTGATAACTCACGAAGGCTGCTTATTTTGGGCCAGGCGGATGTATTCTCACTTCTAAAGGGCGAAATAAGAAGGACGTTAAAGCAGGAATTTGAATCCGGAGTTCTGGCAACGGCAGCGCCACAGGCAGTTGATGAAAAACAGACCGCAAAATATCTTGCGGAAGTTAGGGAGTATGAGAAGGCCATGGCAAAGCAGAATGAATCCCTGCGGAATGAACTTGATGAAAAAATAAAGCGCATCGTGGAAATGGAGGAAAAAACCAAAACCGGATTTTCCGAACAATCAAAAGCGCTCAAGGAACAGATAATGGACAATCTCAAGGAATATGAAAAGGGGCTTGGGGCGCAGAACAAATCTTTCCAGGAACAGCTTCTGAATAAAGTTTCAAAGGGCCTGGCATCTGACAAAGCCAAAATAGAGTTTTCCGGAACCGGCGGGTCTGCAGCGCAGGCACAGTTCATGGAAACGTTTAAGAATTACCAGAAGACCGTTGGGTCGCAGAGCAAGGAATTCCAGGACGGCATTGGAAAGAAGATTGAGAAGATGAATGAACTGGAGGAAAAAACACAAAAAAGGCTCAACCAGGTATCGGATGAGGTCAAGAAAGTCGAATCTGATATTGGCGAATCCGGCCTTCGCGGAGTTGGCACACGCAACAGCATCATAAGCTATGCGGTCATAGGCATGGGCCTGATATTTGGCGCGGGGACACTTTATACTTTCTATATCAACATGCAGGCGGCATTCACAACGCAGAGCATAATAACGCTCACCGTGATGGCGATAATTACGGTAACGCTTTTGGTTGTTGGAACGCTTATTTAATTGCAAAAAAAACAGCAAAAATATTTGCCCTGTTGCACAATTCCCAAAAATTTGTCTTTTTTGTCTTTGCCTATAATTGGCCAAGCCATAATTGAGGCCATAAGACAAAGCCGTTGAATGTCAATTTGTGGTTTTCATAATCATGCAACACGGCATAAAATATTACTGGACATTCTTTGTATCCAGTTTGTTGTACTCGCGAAGTTCGCGAAGCGCATTCTCAAGATGAATTCTTCTGCGCATGCCCTTCTCCTTCTCGTGGAGCTTTTCAACTTCCCTTATTACAAGCTCAAATTCAAGCATCAGTAAGATTTGACAGTGGACTAATTTTTAAGCTGAATCTGCTCGCCTAAGAGCACCTCAAGGGTCGAGCCGACATTCTGGGCCTGCCTGAAAGAAATCGCGTAATGTTTATTTTTATGGAAGTGCTCCGGCTTTAGAAACACCCAGCCCTTGTTCGGGTATCGCCATGCAACATACACTTCAGCGCCGGCGAGCTCTTGCCACTTCAGGAGTTCTTGCATCTGGTAGTCAAGAATTGTAAGGTTATTGTTGCGCCATGCCTTTGCCTCAATAACAATCGAGCGCCCCTTGCCCATAACAATCAAATCCGGCATGGGAAGGGCATTTTTCCCAGAACCTGCAGTGCGCGCAACGGCAAACCCTTTTGCCCAGAAAAGCTGCAAAAGCTCGCGTTCGGCATTTGCCCCCTTGTTGTAGTGTGCCATGCACAAATAGCAAAGTGAGAGGCGATTAAATACCGTTCAGGGACAGGCATAAAAGCGCTTAAAACACGTTTAAAAGCCATTTTTACATTGCCTGCCCCCCGAAACCTCCCTTTTTAATGATTCTGCTCGAAAATCCTTAATAGTGCCCAAAAGGGCATAATTGCATTTAACAGGAAATTTGGGATAAAAGATACAAATCAATTAATTTTGATTTGCACTTAAAAACTTGAAACAATGAATGCGAAAGAACAGCAGCCAATTGAAATGTGGCTGGAAGTTGTTCCGAACTCGCGAAAATTTGGCATTATGGGATTTAACCCATGGACAAATTCCCTGCGGGTAAAGCTTGCATCAAAAGCCCAAAAAGGAATGGCAAATAAAGAGATAATTGAAAGTTTTGAAAAATTGTTTCACGCAAAAACCCGGATAGTTTCGGGAGAAAAAAGCAGGAAGAAAAAAATAAGCATAACAGGAATTTCCCAAAAGGAAATTCAAAAACTGTGCCTGCAAAGCCCAAATACCTGATTTTAGCAACCAAAAAATGGAGATGACAAAATGGCAAAAACATACATAAACACGGTAAAATACCTTGTGAAAATAAAATTTGAAATTGACGGCATAGTTGACAAGCCCGATATTGTCGGCGCGATATTTGGCCAGAGCGAAGGTCTTCTTGGCGATGAAATGGACCTTAAGGAGCTCCAGAAAAACGGAAAGCTCGGAAGAATAGAAATAAATTTTTCAACCGCAATGGGAAGAACCAAGGGCGAAATACTCGTGCCAAGCTCGATGGACATGGCGGAGACCAGCCTGCTTGCAGCAGGAATTGAAAGTGTCGACAAGGTCGGGCCGTGCGAAGCCAAGCTTGAAATACTTGACATTGAAGATACGCGCAACGACAAGCGCAAGGAAATCAAGGACCGCGCCAAGGAAATTCTAAAGCGCCTCATGGACAAGAATTCACCGGACACGCAGTCGCTTAGCGAAGAGATACGCGAGAACGCAAGAGCCGCAGACATTGTCGAATTCGGGCCGGACAAATTGCCTTCGGGGCCTGACATTGAAATAAGCGAGGAAATAATTGTGGTGGAAGGCAGGGCAGATGTAATCAATCTGCTCAAAAACCAGATAAAAAATGTCATAGGCATGAACGGCTCTAACATTTCACAGACAATTGTTGAACTGAGCAAAAGAAAGCAGATAACGGCATTTGTGGACGGGGACCGCGGAGGCGAACTCAACGCAAGAAAACTGACGCAGATGGCACGCGTCGAATACATCGCAAAGGCTCCGGACGGAAAAGAGGTCGAAGAGCTTACAAGAAAGGAAATTCTCCAGTCACTTAAGAAAAGAATAAAACCAGCACTTGAAGTTTCAGAGGAAAAAACATTCAGGCTGCAACCGCAAAGGGAATATTCCCACGCCCCGGTGCCGGGCAATAACAGGCCATTTGAAAACAGGGGCGGCTTTAGGGGACACACAGGAATGATAAGGCCTGCGATGAATGATAGGCCGGATACAAGATTGAATCGCAGCCCGCAGCATTTTGAGAGGCGCGAACCGGGTTTTGAAAGACCCGGCTTTGAGAGGCAGCCATGGAACGCGCAAAGAACTGCTTTCTCGGCACCAGGAATTGAACCTGCAAGGCAAACACCGCAGGTAATGCTAACAGCAGATGAGCAATCGCTTTTCAGGCCGGTTTTTGAAGAGCTAAAGGGCACGACAAAGGCGCGAATACTCGATGAATCAAATCAGCTGCTCAAGGAAGTTAAGGTAAAGGATATTGTATCAGAAATCGAAAAGGCAAAAAATCCGAAAAGCGTAGTGCTTGACGGGGTAATAACAAAGCGCCTCGTTGATGCAGCGGAAAAAGCCGGCGCGAAATATGTGATAGGCGCGCGCAAGGGAAAAATTGAGCAAAATGAGAAAGTGAAGGCGGCGACACTTTAAAGCCGCCGAAAATTATTTTTTAAAAAATCGTGTGCGGCAAAGGTTCTGTGCCCACTTAACTATTTCTTTCTTCTATAAGCAAATTTTGCTTTTGGTGCATCCTGAACGCTGCGCACACGCTCTTCTATTGGAAGAACAATTTTGTCCGTTCGATATAGAGTGTAGCCGAAAAAGAATACCGCAAGCCACAATAGCAAAGAGCCCATTGGACCTAAAAGCCCGATTGCGAACTGCCTTTGTGTAAGTTTTGGTTTCTCCTGGGTGGTTACAAGCCCTGTGGACTTGTAGAGTTTGTCAGCACAGGAATCAAATTGGGATATCTGGTCTATTGTGCTGTCGTTAATCCTGATGTTTTGAAGGCACACCTGGTAATTGCCGTTATTTCTCATCATTTCCCAAGAATCAAACATGGCTGAAGATGCCTGTATGAAAAGCAATGCGGTTGCAAACATTATGAATGCACCAATCAATTTGGGGAGATGGACATGGCTGCCTGCAACTTTAAAATAAAAAATCTTGTGCAAATAATCACCTGCAAAAACTACGATTAATTACTATTTAAAGCTACCGCGGACTCTGAATCGCAAAAATGCGGGGATATTGAGTGGGCCGGGCAGGATTCGAACCTGCGACCACATCGATGTAAACGATGTATCATAACCGCTAGACCACCGGCCCATTTCTTTTTCTTTTCCAAAAGGAAAAAAATATCGATGAAAAAGAAAAACGACTCCTAAAAAAAGCCATACAATAAAGTTAAATAACAAGACAATAAAGAATTACATGAGGTCTTTAGGGCCACAACTGGAGGAGAATATTATGGTAGTACTGATTGCAATAGGCGCAATTGTAGTTATTGGCGCGCTTTGGTTTGTTGTTTCTTACAACGGTTTTGTGCAATTGAAAAATCGGATTGACAATTCATGGAGCCAGATAGATGTTCAACTCAAAAGAAGATTTGACCTTGTGCCAAACCTTATCGAAACCGTAAAAGGCTATGCAAAGCACGAAAAAGAAACCCTCAAAATGGTAACGGAGGCAAGGGCTGCAATAAGCAAGGCTCCGAGCGGCAAAGAGAAAATGGCGGCAGAGAACATGCTGACAGGCGCACTTAAATCCCTGTTCGCGGTTTCGGAGAGCTACCCTGACCTTAAGGCGAACCAGAATTTTTTGATGCTACAAGAAGAGCTCTCAGGAATTGAATCCAAAATTGCATACGCAAGGCAGTTCTACAATGACACCGTGCTCACATACAACACAAAAGTTGAAACGCTCCCGGACAGCATACTTGCTGGGCTGTTTAATTTCAATAAAAGGGATTACTTTCAGATAGATGAGGCTGCGCGTCAAAATGTGAAGGTGCAGTTCTAACTCAGCCCTTTCGCAGGTTTCGGTGGCTTGCAACCACAGAATCCCCGCAAGGGGATGGGAGCGAGGGCTATCCCATTACAATGGGATAGGCCGAATTAAGTTTTTCAAGTTGGTGAGTTTGCATGTACGAACAAATAGGCCAGAACAAAAGAAACACCATATTTCTTATTGCCGGATTTTCAGTTTTTATAATTGCCCTTGCGTGGCTGCTTGGAAAAATTGTTTTTGGAACCGGAACGCTCGGGATTGGAATTGGCGGGATTTTCTTGATAGTTTATTCACTGGTAAATTACTTTTATTCCGATAAAATTGTACTTGCAATCAGTGGCGCGCGCGAAGTTCAGAAGAACGAATATCCATACCTGTTCAACCTAATTGACGGCCTTACAATTGCTGCAGGGATTCCGAAACCGAAAGCATATGTAATTGATGACACGGCACTCAATGCATTTGCAACAGGAAGGGATCCCGAGCACGCCGCAATTGTTGTCACCACCGGAATTCTTGCAAAGCTTGACAGGCAGGAACTTGAAGGCGTGATTGCCCATGAGATGAGCCATATAAAAAATTATGACATAAGGCTTATGACAATTGTCTCGGTCTTGGTTGGAATCACCGCGCTTCTTAGCGATATTTTACTAAGAAGCGTTTTGTGGGGCGGCGGAAGGCGCGAGGACAAAAACGGGCTTATTTTTCTTGCAATAGGAATTGTTCTTGCAATACTCACCCCGATTATTGCCGCAATCATTAACATGGCAATTTCAAGGCAGCGTGAATACCTCGCCGATGCCTCAGGCGCATTGATGACAAGAAACCCGGACGGGCTTGCAAGCGCACTTGGAAAAATTGGCGGTGACAAAGAAGTATTGGAGGCAGCAAACAAGGCAACCGCGCACCTCTATATTGACAACCCTTTGAAAAACAGGAAAGGGCTTATGGATAACCTGTTTTCGACGCACCCGCCAATTGCAGAAAGAATTGCACGGTTGAGAAAAATGTAACTGCCTGCATGGCTACTTTGTCCAATTTTAGGACCGGAATTTGGTTTTAAAAGGGTTTGCGAAAATATTTCTTTTGCAAAGCGACCGTTGTCTAATGGTTCATGATTCGACCTTGCCAAGGTCGGGGTCCGGGTTCGATTCCCGGCGGTCGCATCCCATCATTTTAGTAAATGCTAATCATGCAACACAGCAGATTCTACCCAATCGGTTTATAATTATTACAAACATATTACAATTGTGGCAATAAACAGTGCAATCATGCAAAAATTTATTGAAAGTACACGGGGCATTTGGCTTATTTTTGCAGTAGTTTTTGTCTGGGGCGCTATTTTCTCTCTTTCAATACCACTGGCACACGCTGCGGCTACTCCAACCGCACAGCTATCCGCTTCGCAAACATGGTTGCCAATAGGACAAAACTCAACACTTATATGGTCTTCAACAAACGCCACATCATGCACAGCATCAGGCGGATGGACAGGAAACAAAGCCACTACAGGAACACAAACAGTAACACCTGCCGCAAGCACAACATACAGTCTTGTCTGCAATGGTGCCGGGGGGACATCAAATTCAGTGAGTGTGAAAATCGAAGTTATAATTGGAAGAATTTATATTTTTCGATTTGATCAATCAGGCGCCAATTTTATGGCGAGAACTCAAGCTAAAATAGATGCGAATGCACAAACTCTAAGTATTGCCCACCCCGCAAGTTTTACTGATATTACCATGGGTTCTCATACAGCCTATGCAACAGATCTTCCCGGATACGATGAATATGCAACCAAGTGTGTTGACTCACTCCCCGTTGCTGGTTATACTCCATCTTTATGTACACCAGCCTCCGATTCATATTCCAAAACAAATGTGACCTGTGCCGGTGGTTTTTGTTCGGTACCCGTGACTGCGAATAGAGGCCAAAATTCAAAAGTTTTCTTTAAGTATGTGCCGACTAATGTTGCAACAACCCCTCTTACTGGAACTGTTAGAATCAAACGCGTTGATAGCACACTAAATATTATTTCTGGCACGGAAGCAAAAGTCGATTCAATATTGCCAATGAGAAGCACTAATCCTGCAGAGTACATAAGTGTAAGCACAGGTTCTCAAATTGCTTACGCCACAGATCTTCTTGGATACGATGAATATGCAGCACAATGTAGCTATGCAACCGGTGCTGCGGAATGTACTCCGAATGCAACAGCGTATTCAAAATTATCCTGCAGTACTTACACACAACTTTGTTCCGTTCCTGTGACCGTGACCTCTAATAAAGTCTCAATGGTCGTCTTTAAGTATGTGGCAACAGCCACCAAGCCATTAATTCTCATCAAGCCAAACGGCGGCGAGAAATTTACAATTCCATCCAGTGGACTTTGGCTGCAAGGTGACAAAGATATTTTATTTGCTTTAGGAAACGGCCCCCTTGCTTTGGCAGGCGCTGATGTCGCAAATAGATTTACCGTGGCTCTTATAAGGAAAGATGGCACGGTAATGAATTCATTTTCGTATCCTATAATAACTTGCGGAAACGCAACACCTGCAGCATTTGAAGTCGCAGGTGGTTTTATGGGCTGCTCAAGTATTGTCAACCGAAATAGCAATCTCACATTATGGTACGGACTCCAACTCCCCCCAACATTTCCACCAGGCGATTATAAGCTTAAATGGTCAGTTTATGGCTTGACGAGCGATACCAGCGATGATTATTTCACTATCGTTAATCCGAATGTTACGGTTACATCTCCAACAACCTATGCCCTCACCGTCACCAAATCAGGTACCGGCACAGGCACAGTAACAGGCGGAACAATCAACTGCGAACCCACCTGTTCAGCTACAGTAAACACCGGAACATCAGTTACCTTGACGGCCAATCCAACTTCTGGCTCGACATTTACCGGCTGGAGCGGAGCTTGCACAAATACTACAGGAACCTGCACAGTAACTAAAGCAGGAACAGCAACGGCGACATTTAATACAACAACTCCAACTTCAATCATCACTGTTCTGAACCCGAATGGGGGGGAAAAGTTTATAGTCGGACAGACTTTGACGGTTAAATGGTCAAGTCAAAATATCCCAGCTAATGAATACATGCATATAAATCTACAAGATGCCAATGGACAAAGTTATCTTAGTAAAGGGGCAATCAATGACGGACTGGATGATATTGTTATACCAACTGCCCCGCCCCAACAGTATAAAATCTATATCTCTAAAAATCAGGATCCTTCGATAATCGATTCCAGCAACTCTTACTTCACTATCGCGTCTTCAAAAACACCAACCTCCATCACTGTCCTCTCACCAGGGCAAGATGAAAGTTTGAAAGTTTCAACACCTTATACCATTAAATGGACTCGCACACGAGCTACAAATGAAAGATTTGATATCGTAAAAATAGAAAATGGTGTAAGTATTAAGATTGTCTCAGGGTTAAAGTCCAAAGATGCTGGATGCAAATCCCGTGATGCCATTTGCAGTTATCTCTGGATGCCAAGTGCGCTTTCTTCGAGCGCTCGAATTGCAGTAAGTAAACATGATACAGATGATGCCGCGTATTCGGGATATTTTAAGATTACTTCAGCATCGGGCGGTACTACAACCCCAACAACGGGATCAATCCTGATTAGACAGTTCAATAATGAAAATGATGAGGTTCTTGGAGCACAGGCTAAAATAGATGGAACATTACTTGCTAACAATCCGAGAATAATTTCTGGGTTATCAACTGGTGCACATACTGCTTACACTGCAAATCTTTTAGGGTATGATAAATATGCAGGCACGTGCTCGTATCCGGCAGGCGGCGTGGAATGCATGACCTATACAAGCGTAAGTGTAAATTGTACGGAAGCTTTCTGTTCAACTCCAGTCAACATAGTTGCAAACACGGTAACCAAAGTACTCTTCAGGTATGTGCCGGTTGCTGTTATATCCCCTACCGTCACTGTTCTGCCATGGTCAGGTTCAGCCAATGTAACGACAATTGCAGGAGCAAAAAACCTAAACTACACACTCAATTGGAATAGCACTGGCAAAATGGACAAATCATGGGCAGTATTCGTTCACTTTGTAAAAGAGGATAATTCTTACACTTTTGGGGATGATTTTTGGCCAACACCTGCCACAAACACTCCCGGTTGGTCAGGTTTTATCTCAACAAACAAATCATTTGCCATTCCTTCAAACACCCCACTTGGAAAATACAAAGTCATGGTAGGTCTCTATGGGAACAGTGGACGTGTAAATACACTTATTGCCGGTTCAAATTCAGTTGGGTCAGTATCAGCAGACACTCAATACAGATATCAGGTGGGAACACTCACGGTTACTCCCTCTTTGATTACTGTTCTTCCTATGTGAGCAACGATTAGTGATATAAGAGCTGGAGCAGACCTAAACTACACACTCAATTGGAGCGGTGGGCCCGCAACCGGAGCCCCATCAGGCACATGGGAAATATTTACCCACTTTGAAAAGCAAGGCGGAGGATACATTTTCGCAAATGATTTCTACCCAAGCCCGGCAGCAGAAAAATGGACAGGCTTGACATCAACACCATCAAAAGTGACTATTCCAACAGGCACTCCTACCGGAATCTACAATGTATACACAGGCTTCTATAACGGGTCAACACGCGCAACACTCAATTCAGGAAATGGGGAAAATGGCGTAAAAGCTGAAGGCACCCGCTATCTTGTCGGCACTATTACAGTCAGTGCACCAACAAGCAATATGTCAGGTAATTTAGTGCAAATAAACACAACCCAGATTTTGGAAGTGTGGAATGCAATCAAAGCGATGTTAGGAGTTTAATTCACTGTGAACTACCAGCACTGAAGTGGCTGGCGTCACTTGACATTGCCAACCGGTCCATTGCCGTGGTTTCTTGCTTCATCGAACTGCCTTACCCGATAATGGTAGTGGAGTTGTCAACATACGAGCCTTCTAGGCTTGTGCCCCGGGTTCAAATCCCGGCGGTCGCATTCAATTCTTTTGATAAAGGGACTTTGCCAGTGTTCTCCCTTAAGCCCTTCTTTAGGGCAAAAACTTAAATCTTCCAAAAACAATTAGAATAGGCATATGTCAAAAGCCCAATCCCTTATCGAATACCTAGTACTTCTGGGCGGTATTGTAATAATGGCAACTTTCATTACTGCCATTGTAATAAATCTGCCGAATATGATGCAGACAGCAAGCATCTCGAAGACCCAAATTGCTCTTGAAGAATTCAAAAAATACAAAACTCTGGGACAGCTTCAGGGAGGATATCATTTCGAGGCCAACTTAAAGGATGATTCTGGCCACGAATATGACGGAACCGTATACCTAGCATCAGAAAATTATAGTGCTGGAAAAATCGGGTCTTCGGTAACAATCACTGGGTACGGAGTAAAGATAAATAATCAGACAATTAACGGGCTGCAGGATTTTACATTTATGACGTGGGAAAAAAACGTTAAATGGAAAATGATTAGCGGGCTAAATGCAATAAATGAAGAATCGTTTTCTATATATACGACTGAGGACACTGTTGTGACTGAACTTTCAGACTCGGGCAGCACAATTTCCTATACTTATAATTTAACAGGGGTTAATCCATGGGATGGGCAATGGCATCATGTGGCATGGACAAGGCAGGGGAATATTGGCACGGTTTATATTGATTGCAAACTTGCAGACACACCTCAAACTGTCACAAGCCAACCTGTGGATGGCACTGGAACTAACATTCAACATGGGCAAGGTGTAATAGTTGGTTCTTCTTCGACTGGCACATATGATGAACTCTACATTCTGAACCGGGCCCTTAGCCAACAGGAAATCAGGGCACTTGCAGGCTGCTAAAAATTCAACGCCCGAGTTTTAAGCAAAGTAATTTGGAAATTTCCCCTGACACCTGTGCTACACTGCGCGAAGCATCTATGAAAACTATGTCTTCTTGAGGGAAGATTTCCTTTAGCTGCAAAAAACATTGCCGGACTTTTTGCATGAACTCACGCCGTTCAAAAACTTCGATTTTTTTCCTGCGCCCAATTCTTTTCAGCGCATCATCAACAGGAATATCAAGAATTATTGCCAAATCAGGTGTTTGCATGCCTTCGTGCATTGCCGCAATTTTTTCAAGCGAAATACCTTGGAGCTGCTGGTAAACAAATGTGCTGTACTTGTACCTGTCGCAAAGGACAATTTTGCCTTCTTTTAGGGCGGGAAGAATTTCCTTTTCCAAATGCTCTTTGCGGTCTGAAACATAAAGGTCCAAAAACTGCCTGGCGTTTACATTTGGTTCAATTGAACTCGATAGCATTTCACGGAGCTTCTTGCCAAAATAGCCGTGCGTGGGTTCAGCCGTGCAGAAAATTCTTTCTTCGGCAATTCCCTTTCTGAGCAGGAATTTTTTTGCCTCGCGCACCATCGTGCCTTTGCCAGAGCCGTCAAGACCCTCAATCACTACAAAAAACCCTTGCGCCACCATTATCGCCAATTATATTTCCGCCTCATATCATTAAGAACAATTTCCTTTGGCAAAATACTTGAAACATGAAGGTAAGAAGTTTTCTTGCCAACTCCAATCTTGGTTAAATTGCCCGTATAGCACAGCAGCTTTATTCTTGCGTACGCCGCGGACTCCGACATAAAAAAATGAGCCATAACTTCCCTTAAAAATAGTCTCTTCTTTTCCTCCGCCAAAATTAAAATGCTTTTACAATCAGAATAAAGTTTGATTTTTGGCGCAAGGCTTTTTTCAAAGAGCCGGGTCTTTTCAACAACTTTTTCCCATTTCCCCACAGGGTTGAAAAATTTGGTTGAAATGTTCTTTGTAAAAATTTGATAAGAGTTTTTACAAATTTTTACAGAAAAATAATTTTTCTTTGTTTCCTTGATTTCGGACGAAATTCCAAAAAATGCACAAAGTTCAACTAAGTCCTGCGCCATTGGTTTGTTTTTAATCCCCCTTACAACCCATAATTGGCGGCCGGAAATGCTACCTTCATCTAGAAAGGCACCCTTGAGAAAATACCACCCGAATTCTGGGTTCATTCGGATTATATCGGAAAAAAGTACCGGAATCCTGCAAGCCTTCCCTAAAAATGATCCGACTTTAAAATAATTTTTTAGAAAACACGCCAAGAAAACCGGCGAATCGATGTAAAGTTTAATATTTTTAGGTGCGTTCAAATCAATTTTAACGCATTCGCTTACAGCTAAGACAAATTCTTTTCTGATTTGTTTGTCGTAGTTGGAATAGCGGAAAATGTAATTATCACAATACCCGTCAAAAAAAGAATTCGCCAACAATTCTCCGAACACTGGGTTTAGCTCAAATGGGAAAACTAATTCGGCAAACTTCGATTTACCAATAAGAACTTTGTCGCGGCAAACAGCGCTATATTTTATTTCAAGCGGGTCAAGCATTTTTTTCAACAGTGCAACGGTAATTCCTTGTGAACGGTAAATAAGCTTAGAGTAAATTCCAGTTCCGCAACCAATAATTTTGCCAAATTGCAAGGGCGAAAAATGCTTATCCCGCATTTCGGAAACAATTAGATCAAGATCTTTTCCAGAAAGATGCAGGTTTTGAGTATCCCCAATCTCCCACCATTGAACATGTATTGACATAAATTACTTCCACGACGAACTTATTTTATTATTACCTATAGTTATGTTTAATATCAAATAAAATAAATTAATGATAAAAATTCAAAAAAGGCTAAATTAGCCCGGCTGGTGTCAATTTTAAAATAGTGCTCAACCCAAGTTAACTGCAAGCACCTGTAGTGTAGGGGTTAACATGCGAGCCTTCCAAGCTTGCGTCCCGGGTTCAAATCCCGGCGGGTGCATTTTCCGGGTTTCGGCTCGGAAGAGCGACAGCCCATACTTTGTACGGGTTTCAAGAAGACTATATCACTTTTTAATTTCTTAAATACTAATCTTTCAACATGAAGCACCAGAAAATGCAAAGTCTTGGCCTTGAGAGAATTTACAGGCTCTTTGAACTTGCAGAAGAGCAATTAGACAAACATCCTGAAAGGAGTTCGCGGTATGTCAAACTTGCGCGCGAAATCTCAAAGAAAGTGCGCGCAAGAATTCCTGCTGAACTTAAACTCAAATTCTGCAAAAAGTGCGGCTCGCTTCTTTTGGGCGGAAAAAATGCGGCTATTTCAAAGAATGGCGCAATAACAATTGTCAAATGCCTCGTGTGCAAATTTAGCCGCAAAAGCGGGAATCGAACGTAACTGCTAACGGTTTTGACCGAAAACCCGAAATACAAGGTTGTACGTAGGGT
>CAZEBH010000019.1:0-16449 GCA_964510425.1 uncultured archaeon
CCTGCTGGCCAGTAATGTTCGGCACAGACCGCAGGCTCGGCAACACTTTTTTTTCCGGTAAGGGAAAACATTGCACCTGCTTTAGAGCACTCTTCCGCCATTTTTTTCTTGGGTATTTTTCGTGCCGCCGCACAGGTAAAATTGAATCCTCTCGCCGTTGCAGGCAGGGTGCAGAGCCGGTCAAGCTTTTGGGCATCGCGCGCGGCATGTTCCAATCCTTCGCCAAAAAATTTTGCGGCGCAGAATATTTTCGTGGAAAAGTCTTCTGGTGCAAAAATGTGCATTATTGTTTCAAAGTGCAGCTCCCTTGCAGTTGCGGGAATTTCCGCAAGCCAGTTGTACTCCGCAAGAATTTGCGCCCCATCAAATTCTCCGGTTACAAGTTTTTTGCTCACATCATAAACCGGCATTCCGATTCTCGCATACTGGCTGTGCACGGGTTCGTGCCCGTACTCTAAAAGCTTTACTCCAACCATTTCCCTTATAATGTGGGTATTCAGATATTCTATCTTCAAATCCTTTATCTTGTCCTCGACTTCCGAGCCTATTTTTTCGGCAACGTGCCTGCTGATTCCGGTTTCGCGCAGAAGCGACTTTATAATATTGCCCCTGTCGAATGGCTCAAGCTTCTGTGCGGATGTGTAGACCCGCATTTTTTCAAAAGAGAGAAAAGTTTTCGCGGCTTCAGGGTTTACTTTCCCGAGGGCTTCCGATGCTTTTCTTTTTAGCTGCTGCTCGGTTCCTTCGAACTCCTCAAGCTCTTTGAGGATTTTAAGGATTTGCCATTTTGTCGCCCCGCTTTCCTGGCACTCGAAAGCTATGCGCTGCAGCACTTCTCTAATCGGCTTTTCTGTTTCCACGTCATTATTACGAAGTCATAATTCTTAACAATTAGCCAAGCGCCAAGTGCATTTTATTCGGAAACTTAACTTTTTAATGCTTTTGTGTTTGAATATTAGAAAATAAGGGGTTTTAGTTTTGGAAGTTCTTGATAAAATTGACCACAAGATTCTGGGTCTTCTGCTCCAGGACGGCAGGGCATCCTTTAGCGCCATGGCAAACGAAGTGAACCTTACAGATGTTGCCATAAAAAAACGCGTTGAGAGGCTCAAGAGGCGCGGGATAATCAATTCCATTACGGCAGATCTTAACCTCAAGGCGCTGGGGTATGAGAACCCTGTTTTTGTGCAGATACGTTCGGAACTATCCAAGAACCGCGATGTCATAAAAAAGCTGCGCGAACTTGATTACGTGCTCGAACTCTATCAGGTCCTTGGCGAATACAATATCTTTGTAAAATTAGTTGTGCCGGACCTTGACTCCGCGGAAAAATTTGTGGAGCGCCTTGGTTCGCTTGACGGTGTGCTTGACATAAAAACGCTTGTGGTAATTTCCGAAGTGAAAAAATCCAAGGCGCTGCCGTCCTATTCGCTGCAAAAGACACTGGAGTAAATTTTTTATTTGGTGTGCAATACCGCGTTTTCAATCGCAATTGCCCCGTCAAGCCATTGCATTTCTTGCACCCTTGACATTATCAGCGTAGCCCTGTTCTCGTCGAGCGATAAAAGTTTTTCCCTTAATTCGCTGGCTTTTTCCATGTTGTGTTCAAGATAATTTTTGAAACTAATTTCCAGTATGCTGGCTATTGCCAGTTTATTGATATTGCCCTTGGAATTAAGCCTTCTTCCGCGGTAAATGATTTCTTCTATGGCTGCGGAAATAAGGTTTGTTTCATTCGGATTTGCGTTTAATGTTCTTGTGACATTCAACCCTGGTCTTTTTTCTCGTATAATTTTTTCCGTTCCACTATGCCATGCGCCAAGATGCATTATGCCGCGAAGTTCCCTGTGCTTAAGATCCGGGAACTCCTTTCTGATTTCATTTGCGGCATTGGCGGTCACTCTCGCAATAGCTGCATTTCTTTTGTCCAGATATTGCTGTAACCTGTTTGCATTTGCAGCTATTTCTGTACGCACTTCGCCCGGTTTGCTGAACTGGTGCAATTTATGGATTTGCACCAACGAATTTATGAGTTCTCGGGACATTCTTTTAATGGCCGATTTTGGGTAGGCTTCGCCTATTTTGATTATTAGACCATACTTTGCAGCCAAAGCAATCTCATCAACATTGAAAATTACAATCCCGCGGTTAAATTTGGATATGTTTGTGCCTGATATAATTTTTCCCAGCTTATCCAAAAATGGCAGTTCATTGGATCGCATCTGTGAAGCCGCCCAGTTTGAATTAGCTTCCCATTGCATTCTTTTATTTTTCTCGGTGTCAGAAGATTCCAATACCATGAATTGGTATGGATTCCCAAACTTTTTTGCCTCTTCGAGCAACGGTGCGATTGAATTTGTCGCGTTTCTCCCGGTATGTTCTCCGAATACAAAATCTATTGTTGTTTTTCTGTCCAGCCTTCTTTGTAGGGTGTTATGTGTTATCCAAGTCGTGCTTCCAGCAACTGCAAGGCTCAATGCCCCGATTGCCGCAAATTTTCTAGCTTTCCGACCCCAATAAAGGGGGCTGAGGCGCCTTGCCGTTTCTCGCATCCGCATATATGTAACTAGATCTTTTTTGCTTAATAAATGATTATTTAGTTTACTCGGTTTATTCTAGGTGAACTTCATGTTTTAAATTCCTTTGAGAGGTAAATTATAATTGTGGTGTAAAATGGAATTCAAGGTTGTATTGTCAAGAGATTTAGAGACCAAGTGGTATGTTGCAGAGGTGCCTTCGCTTCCGGGATGCATATCTCAAGGTAAGACCAAGTCCGATGTGCTGGAGAATATAAAGGACGCAATAAGGGGATATTTAGAAAGCATGAAAAAGCATCCTGAAGAGAGGGTTTTTGAAAAGCTTGTTGAGATAGAAGCTGTTTCAGTATGAAGCTACCTGTAATTTCAGGCTTAAAAGTCATAAAGATATTATCCAAACTTAGCTTTGAAGTTGACCATCAGACTGGGAGCCATTTCATTATGCGTGAAAACAAAGAGCCTTTCAGACGAGTCACCATTCCAAATCACGGCCATATTGTCCCAGGCACTCTGCTCTCGATATTGAGGCAGGCTGGGGTTTCAAGAGAGGATTTTCTAAAGCTTATCTGAACACTTCCGCGCCACTTTAAAGTATTTTTGCAGAGAAAAATCAACGGTGAATTGATGCTAAAGCTAATAATTGCAGAAAAAGCCATTGCAGCAGAAAATATTGCATTGCTTCTTGCCGGAAAAAATGTGCGTGCAACTTCGGTTGGCGCGGCGCAGGTTTTTCGTTTCAATCTTGGCAGTGATGAAATAATAGTTGTCCCGCTTCGGGGTCACATTGCGGATGTGGATTTTCCAAAAAAATACAGCCACTGGGCCGGAACCGATCTTCGCAAGCTGGTTGATGCTGAAATAGAATATGTCGGAACAGAGAATGCAATTATTTCCGCGCTAAAATCACTGGGAAAGGATGCAAATCAGGTAATACTTGCAACAGATGCCGACCGTGAGGGGGAGAGCATCGGAGTTGAGGCTCTCAATTACATAAAATCAACCAATCCTAAAATTACAGCCAAGCGCGCGTATTTTAGCGCAATAACAAAAAAAGACATCTCAGACGCCTTCTCAAAGCTGGTTGAAGTGGATTACAATTTTGCGGATTCTGCGGACTCGCGGCGCGAAATTGATTTGATTTGGGGCGCTGTGCTCACACGCTTCCTCTCGCTTGTTTCAGGTAAGCTTGGTCACGATTATTTGAGCGTTGGAAGGGTTCAAAGTCCGGTTCTTCGTCTCATTGTTGAGCGTGAAAAGGAGCGGCTTGCTTTCCGGCAGAAGATGTACTGGGAACTAATTGCGATTTTTTCAAAAAACTCCAAAAAATTCCAGGCTGAGCACAAGAAAGGGAAATTCTGGGAGAAAAGCGAGGCGCAAGTAATTCATCTGCAAAAGGAGAAATACGGAGTTGTAAAAGAAATCAAGAGTTCGAAAAGGGTTTTAAAAAGGCCAACCCCCTTTAACACAACAGATTTTTTGCGGGCAGCAACAACAATTGGTTTTTCCGCTGGACAGGCGATGGATATTGCCGAGCGGCTCTATCAGACCGGGTACACGTCATATCCGCGTACGGACAACACGGTGTATTCACAGACCATCAATCTGCGCGAAATCCTCTCGGAAGTTGCAAAAGTAACTGAATTCAGTAAAGATGCCAATCTGCTGCTTGCCAAAAAAGCACTTTCAGCTTCCCGCGGAAAAAAGGAAACCAAGGATCATCCGCCGATACATCCGGTAACTGCCGCTCCGAAGGCAAAACTTTCCGAACGGGACTGGAAAATATACGAATTAATTGTGCGCAGATTTCTTGCGACACTTTCTGATGATGCGATTACCCAGAACCAGTCCGTTGACATACTTCTTGGAAGCGAGCCGTTTGTCGCTCACGGCCAGAAAATCATGGAAGCCGGTTGGAAATCGGTTTACCCATATTCTGAAATTTCCGAAGTGATTCTCCCGCCGCTCGAGAGGGGCGAGAGGGTGTTGCTAGATAAGCTGGATATGCTAGAAAAGGAAACACAGCCCCGGGCACCCCACAGTGAGGCCACATTGCATATGCCAATGGAAGAACTTGGCATTGGCACAAAAAGCACGAGGCACACAATCATCCAGAAGCTCTTTGCGAGAAAACATATATCCGGAAGCAGGGCAATTGAGCCAAACCAGATTGCATTTGCGGTTGTCGATTCCCTTGAAAAGCACGAGGTCGATGCGGTAAAGCCCGAAATGACCGCATTTCTTGAAAAGGAAATGGACAAGGTTGCAGGAGGGACAAAGCCAAAAAAGGAAGTTGTTGACGAGTCAAGAAAAATTCTCATGGAAATTCTGGAAGGGATGCTCAAAAACAAGGATGCGATTGGTTCAGAACTGCGCACCGCGCTTCGCGGAGATTCGCTCGTTGGAAAGTGCGATAAGTGCGAAAATGGGCAGCTGCGAATACTTGTTAGCAAAAACAAGAAGCGCTTTTTGGGCTGTACAAATTATCCAAAGTGCACAAACACATACCCTCTTCCGCAGAAGGGCAAAATTGAGGTTCTCGGAACTGTTTGTGGGAAGTGTGGCACACCAAAGATAAAACTGGTCGGGCAGCGCTATCGATTTGAGATGTGCGTGAATATGGATTGTGAAACAAAGGCTGAGTGGAAGGCGAGAGCCGCTGCAAAAGCTGAAGGTGCGCAAAAAGCTGCAAAAGAGATTTTGGAAAAGAAATGAATGCAAAAATAAGAAGGAGAAGCGGATGGGGCTATAGAAAAGAGTTTTCCTTTCCAGCTTGGTGAGCCTAACCCCATTCCGCCTGATTCACTTTTTAGGATTGGATTCCCCCTAATTTTTTCTACAATAATACTTTTCGTCTCCGCAGCTTATATAATCTCAGGGGCTTTTAATGTACTTTTTGGCTATCTGTTAATAAAAATAATGTTATAAAATACTATTAATTTGCATGGCTGCTATCATGAAAATGGATGATGAAATAAGGCTCAATATCCTTGCCGCCCTGCTAAAGCCCGGCAGCGTAACCCCAAACATTAGGCACATCCAAAAAATCACGGGCTACCATAAGGCAACCATAAAATCCTCCCTGGATTTTCTTGCAAAGGAAGGGCTGCTCACCGGATACGGGCCAAAGGCGGATTTTCGGAAATTCGATTACCGCCTCGAAGTGCTTACGCTGATGCAGGCTGACCTGACAAAACGGGATTTTTTGAAAAAATTCCTCGATGAGGTGAAAAAGGACGAGAACCTGTATTTCTTATCTGGCGTTCTCGGATCAGGAAACTGGAATCTTCTTGCGCGGCACATGTACAAGGATATAGAGTCATACCATAAGGGCGTGGGAGAAAAATATTTTGAAAAGCTTGCGGGGATACACGACTTCATAAAAAGCAGGGAAATATTCTATTCAATCGAGCCCTTCTACAAGCTTGATTCAAGGACGGATTCTTTAATTCACGCAATAAGAAAATCAAGGGGGCTTTGAATGCGCGTCGAGATAGATTATGCCAAAAGCGTGCGCGAGAATGCCGACATCTATTATGCGATTTCAAAGAAGGCGAAAAAAAAGCTCGGCGGACTTGATAGGGGCGCGGAGCAGATAGCAAAAAAAATTCGTGTGGAGGCGGCAAAAAAATCCGTTGAAACAATTGCGGTAAAGAAGCGCGAGAGGAAATGGTATGAAAAGTTCCACTGGTTTTTCACAAGCGAGGGCTTTTTGGCAATTTCAGGAAAGGACGCAAAGGGCAATGAAACCGTGGTGAAAAAACTGATGGAAAAGGACGATGTTTATTTCCACGCGGACATCCACGGAGCGCCGCACGCAATCCTGCGCACTGAAGGCAAAAAGCCATCCCGGCAATCTCTGGAAGAGGCAGCGGTGTTTGCGGCGGTTTTTTCCAAAGCCTGGCAAGAGCACCTGTCTTCTGTTGATGTTTACTCGGTGCGCCCCGAGCAGGTAAGCAAGAGCGCCCCTGCAGGGGAATCAATCGGCACGGGGGCATTTATGATTTATGGCGAGCGCGAGTGGTTTCGCAAGACCGCACTTGAATTTGCAATCGGCTTTAGCAGCAAAGACGGGATTGTCGGATTGCTTTCCGGTCCAATTGGCGCCGTCAAAAAAAATTCCACTTTTATGCTAAATCTCTCTTTTGGGGATTACACAAAAGGCGATGCCGCAAAAAGAATACTGGGAATTTTTCGCTCAAAACTCGGGAAAAACGCCCCAATAACACTTGATGATGTCATTGCGCTGCTTCCAAACGGCGGCATAAGCGTTGCGCAATAAATTCATTTTTCGTGCAATTTGGTTTGCGTCAAACAATTAGTTATGTTCTTATTAGTTACCCTGATTTCCTCCTTTATGGCAGATTCAAAGCACAGGCAGATTTCGCTAAGGGTCGAAGAACCTGACCCGTCGCATGTCGGGAGAAATATTATAACGCTTGACCGCAAGACCAAAGAGGAGCTTGGCGTAACATCGGGCGATATTGTTGAAATTATCGGAACGCAGCGCACCGCGGCGGTCATCTGGCCTGCGCGGCAGGAAGATGAGGGAAAAGGGATTATTCGCATGGACAATCTCATAAGGCGCAACGCGGGCGTTGGGCTGGGTGAAAAAATTGTTGTGCAAAAGGCTGAGTTCTCCGAGGCAAAAAGGGTTGTGCTCGCGCCGACTCAGGAAGTTCGCATAATCGCTTCGGGGTATGACCGCATACTCAAGAAAAATTTTATTGGCAGGCCGCTCAACAAGGGCGATCGGGTGCTCATAAGCGTTTTTGGCTCGGGTTTCATTTATCAGGTAATTGACACCAATCCGCGCGGGATTGTCAAGGTCACCGATTTTACCCAGTTCATCCTCAAAGAGGAGCCCGTGCAGGATGCGCTTGGCGGGATTCCGCGCATTTCTTACGAGGACATTGGCGGGCTCGAGGAGCAGGTGCAGAAGGTGCGCGAGATGATTGAGCTTCCCATGAGGCACCCCGAGATTTTCAGGCGTCTTGGAATAAATCCGCCAAAAGGTGTTTTGCTCTACGGTCCGCCGGGCACGGGAAAGACCCTGCTTGCAAAGGCGGTTGCAAATGAGACGCAGGCGCATTTCATTTCCATTTCAAGCCCGAGCATTATGAGCAAATTTGTGGGCGAAGCTGAGGAGCGTATCCGCGAGGTTTTCAAGGAGGCTGAGAAGAACGCCCCCTCGATAATTTTCTTTGACGAACTTGATGCAATTGCCCCCAAGCGCGATGAGGTTGTGGGGGAAGTTGAGAGGCGTGTTGTTGCGCAGATTCTCTCCGCAATGGACGGCATGGAATCGCGCGGGCAGGTAATTGTAATCGGCGCGACCAACAGGGTCAACAGCATTGACGAGGCGCTGCGCAGGCCCGGGCGGTTTGACCGCGAAATCGAAATTGGCGTGCCTTCCAAGAAAGGCCGGCTTGATATTTTGCAGATTCATACGCGCGGAATGCCGCTTGCAAAGTTTGGCAAGCGTGAAAAGGAAATACTTTCGGCACTTGCAAATAATGGTGACGAGTCCAAAGAGCCTCTTGACAAAGCCAAAACATTTGCCGACATTGTGCACAGGCCGAGCGGGGCAAAAGAGTAGCTGATTGCGAGAATTGTTGAATACTCGCGCAAAAAGTGTGGGAAGGATGTCACCGCAGATGAACTTAAAGACCTTGTCGTGCGCTTTGACATAGAATTTGCGCTCAAAAAATTAAAGGAGAACCCCGACACCAGGCCAGGAGTTCTGATTTCGGAGCTTGCGGCAAAAAGGCTCACTGAAGAGATTGTCCTTGATTATTTTGCGGGAATCACCCACGGCTTTGTCGGCGCGGATTTGGAATCGCTTGCCAAGGAATCCGCAATGAAGGCGCTGCGCCGTTATCTCCCGAATATCAATCTCGAGGAAGAGACAATTCCTGCTGAAGTATTAGAGGCCCTTGAGGTAAAAAAAGAGGATGTCCAGGAGGCTCTTAAGGACGTGCAGCCTTCGGCTCTTCGCGAAGTTGCAATCGAGGTTCCAAATGTCAAGTGGCAGGACATTGGCGGCCTTGAGGAAGTTAAAAATGAACTAAAGCAGGCGGTTGAGTGGCCCCTTAAGAGTCCGGAAGTTTTCCAGAAAATGGGCATACGCCCGCCGCGCGGAATATTGCTCTATGGCCCTCCTGGCACGGGAAAGACCCTGCTTGCAAAGGCGGTTGCCACGGAGAGCGAAGCGAATTTTATCAGCATCAAAGGGCCGCAGCTAATCAGTATGTGGGTGGGGGAGAGCCTGCCCTATGATGAGCAGCTGCTCGTGTTTGATGGCAAAAAGATTTTCAGGGAGCAAATTGGAAAAATTGTCGAGGAAAAGCTTGATGTGCAGGTTGTCTCTTTCGATTCTGATGGCAAGGCAATATTGTCAAAAATCTCAGGCCACATAAAACATCCTTTGAATGGAAAGATGCTTGAGGTAGTGACCCGTACCGGGAGGCGGATTAGGGTTACGGATAAGCATTCTTTGTTCGGGCTTGTTGATAATGAAATTCAGCCGGTAGCCACAGGCTCTCTTGCAGCGGGTGAGAGTGTAGTTGCAATTCCTTCGAGGCTGCCAAATATTGACCTGAATTTCAGGCGCGTCAATCTCTTTACTCACTTCAGTAAAGGCGAAGGTTATGTGCTCTGGAATGTTCAGAAAAATTTGCAGCGTGCCGTAAAAGAGTTAGGCCTTGATGCGGTTGCAAAATGCCTTGGAATAAGCAAAAAATATTTGAGTGATATCAAGGGATTGACAAAGCGCAATCTGACCGTCAGTGCCAAGGGATTTGCAGAACTTTTGGAAAAGGGTTTCAGGCCAGAACTTGGCGAAGTTAAAATTGGCGTGCGCAAAAGCAGGAACCGCCTGCCTGTGATGCTTGAAGTGGACGAATCATTCTGCCGGCTGCTTGGATTGTTTGTGGCAGAGGGGGACTACAACAAAGAAATAGTGCGAATTACAAATTGCAATCCTGAAATCAGGCAAGATGCCGTTAATGCATTTCAAAAACTCGGGGTTCCTCTAACTCTTACTGATACATCCATTATCGTGAATTCACATATGTTTAAACATGTGCTAGAAAAGGTTTTCGGGCTCAAAACCGGCGCTTTCAACAAAAGGGCACCGGAGTTCCTTCTCGGAGCCTCAAATGTGCAGTGCAGCGCTTTTTTGAAGGGGTATTTTAGCGGCGATGGCAGCATTACCTGTTCGGAGCGCAGATATGTAATTGAGGCAACCACAGTTAGCATGGGCCTTGCAGATGACCTGCTTTATTTGCTTCTTAAGGCCGGAATTGTTGCCGTGCACGGAGAGAAGAAAGAATGGAGCGGCAGCATAAGTCACCGCGTCAAGATTTTTGGCGTGGAAAATTTTCGCAAGTTTTTGCCAATAGGATTTATTGACTCAAAAAGGAACTTGGCAGTATCAAAATATATTTCAGAAAAGGGCTGGTCAAGGAGCAATGTTGTGCCGGTTAACCTAAAGATTTCCGAATTGCTCGAATCGGCATTTGGAAATTACGCCAAAAATCAGAATGTCGGGGTAAACAAACTCAAAGAGGCCCTGTGTGCTGTTGACATTGAAAGGGCCCGTTATGCTTCTCTTTGGAAGCTTATAGAATCTGACATTTACTGGGACAGGGTGGAGCAGGTAAATGAGGTTAATTACTCCGGTTCTGTCTACGATGTCTCAGTAGAGCCGTGCCAGAACTTTGTCGCGGGCTTTGGCGGTATTTTTGCCCACAACAGCGAGAAGGGGATTCGGAAGGTTTTCCAGCGCGCCCGCCAGGTTTCGCCTGTGGTGATTTTTTTTGATGAGATTGACAGCGTCGCCGCGCGAAGGGGGGTTTCAGGCGACTCGGGGGTCAGTGAACGGATGGTGAACCAGCTTCTAACCGAGCTTGACGGAATTGAAGAGCTAAAGGGCGTGGTATTTATTGCGGCGACAAATCGGCCGGATTTGATTGACCCCGCCCTTATGAGGCCCGGGAGAATTGACAAGGTTGTCAAGGTTCCGGCGCCGGATATAGCATCCCGAACCTCAATACTTTCAATTCATCTAAAAGGCGTCCCGCTTGCAAAAAATGTCTCCTTGCAAGATCTCGCATCGAAAACTGAAGGTTACAGCGGAGCTGATATTGAAGGGCTTATCAGGGAAGCCGCGCTTATTGCAATGCAGGAAGCCAATTTCAAGGCAACTGAAGTGAAACTCATGCATTTCGAGCAGGCAATGTTAAAAGTCACTCCTTCAATTACAAAAGAAACCATGGACTCGTATGATGCATTCAAGACAACTGTTGCACAGGCATTTAGGCCGAGCTATGTGAGATAATCATTGTGACCATCCTCTTGCGCGGATGCGATTGGCGACTATTTTCCAAACATATTTCAGGTTTGTTTTTGCGCGGTTTTTCTTCCACAAGGCATAAAATTTTCGGTACTCCTCATAAACCTCTTCAGATTTGGGGGGTGAGCTTTTGCATGCATACTGAATTCCGGCAAGTGCAGGGCCAACTTCGTCATAGATTTTTTTTATGTCTGGCGGTAATATTCTATAGTCCCTTCTTGTCAGAGGCCTAATCCCAACAAGGGAAAGTTCCCCTTTCAAAAAATTCATTATTTGCGGAAGTTCATCCAGGTTTGTTTTTCTGAGAAATTTTCCAACCCGGGTTATACGGGCATCTTCTTTCCAGAGCTTTTCTATAAAGTGGCCATCCGAAAAAACTTGTTCATGCTGTGCATGGGCATTCCTTTTCATTGACCTAAATTTGGTTATTACCAATGGCTTCCCGTTCTTTCCAATTCTTATTGCAGAGTGCAGGATTGCGCCATCCCTGAAAAATTTTGCCATATTATCTTAATATTTTCGGAGTTTAATAATCTTTCAGAGCAATGAAAACAGCGCGAGTATTTGCGGGAAAAAAATTACTCCTGCCGCGGCAATTGCAATGGTTGTTGCCCACGCAGTCTTACTCCAGGCAAACACTTTGCTTCCATCCAGCGGAAAAATTGGTATCATGTTAAATGCTGCAAGAAAAAAATTGACATACATCACTGAAATTATTATTTCAAGCATAAAACCGCTCGGCACAAGTGCGGCAAGCAGTAAACCAAACAATAACACAACTGCGATATTTGTAGCAGGGCCTGCGAGTGAAATAATCCCGTTCTGTTTTACTGTGATATTTTTTCCAATAACATAAACTGCCCCCGGCGCTGCAAAAACAAAACCGCCATTGGTAAAGATTGCAAGTGCAACCGCAAGCAGCAACCCCTGCCTCCATGCGCGAAATTCGGCATGCGCGCCATAGTGTATTGCAACATACTTGTGCGCGAGTTCATGCAAAATAAATCCTGTCCCTGCTGCAACTAGCATGATTATTAGCTGCAAAATAAATTCGCTGGCTCCGGGGGGGCTAAAAATTCTGGTTCCAATCCATGCAAAAGCAAAGCTTATTGTAAGCCAGCTTATTATCAGGTCGTTGCGTTCAATGTTGTTCATTCAAATTAATTTAAGTTAAAAATCCATAAAAAGCCCACACACTGGCTAATTCGTCAATCGTCGTAATATTTATAAATTGTATTTTGCCTAAGTATTGTCATGTTTTCCAGAAATTTCAGAAAAATCGCGTTTGGAGAGAGGGCGCAGGTTTCAATTGAGATGATAATTGTTCTCGCCGCGCTTGTGGCAATTGTTCTTCTTCTCGTTTCACAGCTGCAAAAGACCGCGGAGAAGGGGGCACAGGTTTTTGCAAAAAAATCAGACTCGATTTTTAAGGAAATAGAGGACATCTGAAATGTCGCAGCACGGGCAGGTAAGTCTGGAGTTTTTGCTCCTAATTTCGGCTCTGCTTGTATTTCTCTCTGTTTCTGCTTCAGCACTCTCCGCCCTGCAAAAATCAGCAACAGCCGCGATTGATGCGCGCAATGCCGCGGTATTTGTTTTAGCAATATCAACAAAAGCGGATATGCTCATACAACTCGGCGAGGGTTCGGAGCAGTCAGTTTCATCGGGCATTCTGGGCGAATGGTCAATTTCCAATCCGGGCGGCAGATGCGTTCTGGAAATTTCATCTCTGCAGCGCCGTTCGCGTTCTTTTAGTTTGCCGGAAATAATATTATGCGGCAAAGCTTCGCAGAAATTCACGAAAAAAATAGAAGTCCGGCTTGTCAAAACCTCGGGGAAAATCTTACTGCTTTACTGAAAGGCGCATGGTTTTGCCTGCCCCGTTTTCGAATATTATTATTTCGCGGGATATTTTCGCGCCAATAATGCCTCCAAAAACTTCACTGCCATATTCTATTTCAAAATTGTTTTCGCCAAATGAGAGTTCGGAATCGCGTGACATTTCAGAAATACTTTCCCCGCCTCTTGCCCATACAATGAGTAAATCATCCATTTTTTGCACTGTAAAAATTACTTTCGCGTTGTACTGCTGGCCGTGCGGCAATGAAATCATTATGAATGCAAGAACCGCAAGCGCTGCAGCAGCTTCAAATGAAAGCATCCCCTTATGCGCCACAGACAACAAACCCCAGCACCGCCTTCTTTTCCAAAAAGCCTTTTAGTATAACAAACCGCTCCACGCTGATGCATCCGGCTGATTTTTTTTGAAAATAATAATTTTGCCCTTTGGCATCCCGCTCATATAACGCGGACAACTCATATTTTCCAATCCTTTCAGGCCCGATTCTTTCAAGCAGCGAGATATCCAGAACATTCACTTCAACCCGTTTTTTGACCGTGTTGTAATACGCAGAGCCGCGCCACGGAGTATCTTCCGAACGGTTTTTGACAATAACCTCTGAGAGTGAGGCGGCAAAAAGGGATTTCTCGGCATCCTTTGCCTGTGCAATTCCGTTTTCCGTTTCTGCGCCAACTTGCGAGAAAATGATGAATAGGGAAAAGAGCAATATTATGCACGCAATCGAGCCATCAAGGCCGAAAATAATCCCCCTTGATTTTCCTGCAGATTCGGGCATGCTTGCCGCCCTTTTAGTTCCCATAGTGTATTTCCGCCTCAATTAGCATATTCCCTTTTCCATAATCAACTGCCGCCGGAATTGTGGCGGATTTTCCTTTTCCAAAAAATGCGTTCCCATTTTCAATTTTACATTCCATGCCCCTATTCAGCCTCCCTCCGGCGTTTGCAAAATATTGGTTTGCAAGTGCGGCGCACTCCGTGGCGCCATATTTGTCTGAAAGTTTTGTTGCAACGCCAACCCATCCATTCATAACATTTTTTTCTGCTGCCAGAGAAAAAGACGTGAATGCCGCAACCGCGAGCAGTGCAAAGAGCAATTCGATAGTATTCATTGCCACGGCACCGCCATGTAAGTGGTATACCCGCGGGGTAGTCGCAGCCTAAGCGAATATTTTCCATTCTTTATCTCTGTACAAATATGTGATTTGCCCATTTCACCGCCTGAGATGGTATACTGCGCAATTGTGAAATTCCCTAATTTTGCCACAAGAACTTTCGATACTGCATCAAGGCTTTGCACTGAAATCCTACCGGTTATTTTTTCGCTTCCGGATTTATGTTCGCAGATATGGCCCTCAAGCCCGAGTTCTGTGAATGCTTCCACAATTGCCGAGTTCACCGCAATTTTTGTTTTCTGTGCTTCCACAGGGGGTGACATTGAAAATGCAAGTGAATCTTCTATTTTACGGTCGAGGTAGGCTTCTGCCTGGGCACGTTGCAGCGCCGCAGATTTCATTTCCAGAAGTTTATTTTCTGTTGCCTGGTATTTCTGCGGATAATTTGCTGAAAATGAGTTCATTGCAAGCAGTATGCCAATTCCTGCAAGAATCATTATTGCTCCAAAAAAACCTCTCGGTTTCATGTCCAGACTGTACTCAGAAACAGATTTAAATAATTCGTCAATTGACGAGAATCATTTTTATGGGTTTTGTGGGCTTTCAAACCAAATGCAATCTGGTTTGCCGTCTTCCTGCCCAAAAATATGGGTTTGTTCGTCGTAAACATCAACTTGTGCGCAGTCCTGTTCCGTAGTGTTTATGTAGCATTTCTGTGCGTATTCTTCTGAAGCCGAAATTCCGCCGTTTTGGGCAGGTGAATAATCCACGCTAAAAGTTGGCGTGCATCTTGCCTGTGCAGCTCCCGTGGCACTCTGGGGGGTGGCAAGGTTTTTTTCCGAAACAATATCATTTGCAGATATTGAGGCGCTCTGCGCGCCGCCAATGCCTGAAGAAGTGCCTATCGGAGAATAAAGCCCCAAATTTGAAAAGAGAAGTGCAATTCCAAGAAGTGCAATAATTGCAGTGCCTGAGAGCACGAGCAATATGTTTGTCTGCTGCTGGGGCCTTTGCGCGCCCAGAACTTCCCTGCCCCTATGTGTGAGTGCGTAGTACTTCCATTTCCTGCCCTCGTCGCGCAGTTCAATTAGGCCGCTCTCAACAAGTATTGATGTGTGCTGCTTTACCGTGGGAGCCGCCATTTTTGTTTTTGCTGCAAGTTCAGAGAGCGTGTAGTTGCGCCCCTCAAGGATTTTGAGAATATTCGCACGAGACTCCGAGGAGAGTGCCTTGAAGTCTTGATGGTTGAGGGAAATTTCGGACATGGCGGCCAATCTCACAAAATTATAAGTATTACAACAATGGCAAGTACTGCAAGTGCAAAATCCCTATTGTAGTATGCCAATAGCCCGGCAGCTGCAGGGACAAGAATAAGGATTTCCCCCTCCCCTCTCTGTGCCACAATATAACCGAGCACCGCGCCCACAGTAATGAGAAAAAACAGGAATCCGACAAACCTGCTGATGCTGCCAGATAGATAATCCTCAATTTTTCCAAACCAATTATCACTCATGCTCTTTGAGCTTGCACCAGATTTTGTCTGCGATCCACCTTCTGCTTCCCCGCTGACTTCCAAATGCGCATGCGCCATATGTTACTTTCCTGGTTTAATCCTTTTTAACCCTTTCATTTTGATTAGGGTAAATAAGGATGCCCAAAAATTATATGCTGGCTTCTTTTGGCTGAATTGCCCTGATTTTTTCGTATTTGTTAAATAGGGGGTCGCACTTCTTTATTACAAAAGCACCGGGGTGCAACCCCAATGAGAAAAAAGAAGAAAACTTATCATAAGCGTATCGATTTTGGAGAACAGTCGCTCAAAATGGTGTTCTCAAAGTTTGTTACCCGCCCAGTAACAGGATTGACGCTAGAAGAGATTGAGGGGCTGGTGGATTTCCCGGCTTTTTTACCAGTGTTCATTTTTGCCCTCTTTATGCCATTATTGTGTATTTGTGGCAGGGAGTTAAGGGAGGGGTGAACAAAAGAATTAGGCTAATTCCCCCCTAATCTCCTTCCAACTTTGAGCCTTTGGAAATGACTTTCGTTTCCTGTGAATATATTCCTTGCGGGACACCTCTATGCCGGTGCCAAGGTAAACTTTAACTAGCACCTCTCATTAATCTATCCATGCCAAAAGGACTTTTCCAAAACAAGGGCAGCGTCGAAAAAAGCGTTTTTCTAGATGAGCGCCATCTCTATCCCGAATTCATCCCTGAAAAGCTCCCGGGCAGGGAAAAGGAAATAGATGCTCTTGCACATTGCTTCCGGCCTGTTCTTAGCGGGAAAAAACCCTTTAATGTTTTTCTCGCAGGGCCAACAGGAGTTGGCAAGACAGTCTGTGCGAAGTATGTGCTGCGTGAACTGGTGCAGGAGCACGGAAGGGCAAAGAGCATCTATCTTAACTGTTTTGAATACAGCTCAAGATCATCAGTTCTTGCTGCGATTGCCAATTTTCTGGGGTCAGTTGTTCGAAGGCGCGGTCTTGCAACTGATCAGATTTTTTCAAAGTCTGTAAGAACCGTGCGCCAGTGCGGCGTAACGCCAAAGGTTTGTCTTTCAGCACGTTACCAATTGACGACTCCCCGG
>CAZEBH010000020.1:0-16398 GCA_964510425.1 uncultured archaeon
CGCGTATGGTGTAAATCATGCGCCAGAAAGGCCCCAAATCAAGTTTCCAAAGGTTTTTAGCCCCGTATTTTTCTTCATATTCTCCTGGGATTTTATTTTTTGAAATGTGGTCGCCGTATTTGTAATTGAACTTTAGTTTTTCAATTCCTTTTTCAATGAGTTTAACCAGCTTAAGACTATCCCCATCGCCAGAATTTGTTCTTTCCCTTAGTTTTTCCAGCTCGTCCGAAAACTCCGGGCTTGAAAGCACTTTGAACATTTATAGCTCCTTTGAGTTATGAACTATCGCGTCAAGTTTCGGATTAGACCCTATCCACATGATTTTGCTATCTTCGGTAAAAAGTATTTTGTTTGATTTCTCAAGGTATTTCAAAATAAGCTGGTAAGTCTGGTACTGGACTTTTTTTGGGAGGCTTTTCCAAAGCTGCATTTTGGCCGGATATTCCTTGGCGTTTTGTAATGCATCCTCAACCATTATGACAGTATCAAGGCGTGGATAATGCAATATTTCGACAGTCGTTTTTCCCATATCAATCACTTATATAATCTTATACAATTCTTATTTAAGCTTATTTTCCATAATTTCTTTCGCCCTGCTAACACTTATATTTCCTTCCTCAGCCATTTTTGCAGCAACTTCTTCAATTGCAATTCCTGCTGCGCCAGCAGTTATCGCAATATTTTTTGCATGAAGCCTCATGTGCCCTTTTTGTATCCCTTCATTTGCAAGTGCGCGAAGCGCTGCAAAGTTCTGCGCGAGCCCAACCGAGGCAATAATTTCCGAAAGTTCATTTGCGCTTTTCACACCAAGAAGTTTCACATTGATTTTCGCAACCGGGTGCGTTTTTGTGGCGCCCCCCACAAGCCCGACAGCCATTGGCAATTCAATTTCGCCTACAAGGTCCCCATTTTTGTTTTTGTGGTATTTTGTAAGCGGTTTGTATTTTCCGCTGCATGAAGCGTATGCATGGGCCCCCGCTTCCACCGCGCGAAAATCGTTTCCCGTGGCAATTACAACCGCATCAATCCCGTTCATTATTCCCTTGTTGTGTGTGCATGCCCGGAATTCATCATTTGCGGCAAATTCGTAAGCGTCCAGAATCCTTTCAATCGCCTCATTGCCCAGGTCATTTTTTTTCTTATTGTCAGGGCAATCGATTCCGATTCTTTTTGCCGTGTCCTCTCCAAGCGTTTCTTTCTTCCACACCGTTGCCGCTTTCACCATGCGGTGCACTGCAAGATTTGTAATTATTTTAAGCCTCACTTGCGCGCCGGTGATTTCTTCTAAGATTGGCGAAATTCTCTCGCACATGGTATTCACTGCATTCGCACCCATGGCATCTCTTACATCAACTAGCAAATGAATAATTACCATCTTGCCGCGTTTGGTAGAAATTATTTTGCATTCGATTTTTCTCGCGCCGCCACCGAATTTTATAAGTGTCGAGTCCCCCGAATTTGCCTTTTCAATAAGCTGTTTTTGCGCCTTTTTTATTTTTGCAACCACTTTTTTCGGATACTTAATTTTTACAAGCTGTATCTGCCCAATCATTACCGGTGCGGTTGCCTTGGCTACAAAGCCGGAAGAGAGTTTTGCCGCATTGCTCGCGGCGGCAACAACCGAAGGCTCCTCAAGCGCGAACGGAACAAGAACTTCCCTGCCATTTACCACAAAATTGGTTGCAATCCCCAAAGGAAGAGAAAAGGTGGAATAGACATTTTCAATCATGCGGTTGGCGGTTTCAAACTCAAGTGCACCATATTTTCCAAGCAATGCAATTTCCTCATCGGTGAGTTCGCCGAACTCTTTGATTGCATCCAGCCTTTGCGGGAGCGTTTTTTCGTAGAATTTTGAAATTTTGGACGTTTTCAAGTCTTTCCCTACCAAGCAAATGTTTGAATATGCGAGAAATATCTCTCTGGCGCTGAGCCCCAAAAAGTCGCTAAAAAAACCCTAATAGGAGCCCTGTATCTGGGCAAGTATTTTCTTTACGGTTCTTGCCCTGTTGCGCTCTTTTGCATAGCCTGTTCTTAACAGATTCTTTGTATGGTCGTTCATTGTTGTCTTTGTGGGAAAACCCCTATATAAATCTTACGACCTTTGTCGCCCCGAAAGTTGACGATTGACGGAATAGGTTGCGCGTTGTTATGTTGAAGAAATCGTAATTGGATTATTTTTAGGAACTGCAAGAAGAATCTCGCTGCCTTTGCCAAGTTCAACGCTTTTTCTTATCCTAAACCTCTTCTGCCCATCAATAATGGCATCCGCCTTGCTGCCAAAGCCCGACACCACAACCTTTTCATGGTCATTTATGATTAACGGGCGATGCTTCCAGTCAACAGGGTTTACGCTGACAACGACAAACACCGCGGCATTGCCCTTTACAATTGGCCCTCCGGCAGAGAGCGCGTGCGCGGTTGAACCCGTGGGCGTTGCAACAATAAGCCCGTCCCCTGCTTCCTCACGGGTGTTCTTTCCTATTTGCAGTTTGTAGCGCAAAAGCCTCCCTGCAGTGTTTGGCACGATGAGAACTTCATTGAGCGCCTCGCCAGCCACTCTTCCATCTACGCCCACAAGAATTCGCAAGCGCTTCTCAACCGCAAAATTTCCCGAAATTATGGCCTCGATTGCCGTTTCAATTTCAGTTGCCTTGTAAGATTGCAAAAACCCCACAGAACCGCAGTTAATTCCCATCACCGGTATTTTTCTGCCAAGGTCGCGGAAAACCTGCAGCAATGTCCCATCCCCACCAAAAGAGAGCGCGATGCCGCAATCGAATTTTGCAAGGCTTTTGCCTTTTCCGAGAAACGCCCTGTCAATTTCAAGAGGCACTTTTTTCGATTCAAATATTGCAATTGCCCTGAGGGCAGTTTCCTTTGCAAGCCTGTTGTGCGCCCTGCCGGTAATGCCGATTTTGATTGGGTTCATAAATTTAGTTTATCCCCCAAAAACTGTTATATTGTTTGTGTTTTAGACAAATATGCCCATAATAGAATTGCGCCCGTTTTATTCCGTTTTTTAAATCTTTTCAGGCAAAATCCCTTTAGAGATTTACAAGTTTTTCTGAGGTGTGCCAAAAATGTCAAAATACGTGCATATGTTCGACGAGTCAAAAAATCCCAATACGGAAGAATCACAGTTTGTTCTTGGCAACAAGGGTGCTCAGCTTGCCGAAATGACAAACGCGGGCCTTCGTGTCCCGTACGGCTTTACAATTACAACCGATGCCTGCAAGCAGTATTATGGCAGCGGCAAAAAGTGGCCAAAAGGGCTCGAAGCGGAAATAAAGAAAGGGGTTTCAAGCCTCGAAAAGAGGATGAAAAAGAAATTCGGCGATGCGAAAAATCCGCTCTTTGTCTCTGTTCGTTCAGGCTCATATGTTTCAATGCCCGGAATGATGGACACCGTACTAAACTTAGGGATGAATGACAAAACAGTTGAGGGCTTTGCCGGGCTCACAAAAAATGAGCGCGTGGCATACGACTCTTACAGGCGCTTTATCAACATGTTTGGCGATGTGGTGATGGGAGTTCCCCATGCAAAGTTTGAGGAAATAATCCACGCAAAAAAAGAGGAGCGGGGGGTAAAATATGACACGGAGCTTACCGCCGAAGACCTCAAGGAAGTTGTGCAGGGCTACAAGGAACTTGTCAAATCAGAAAAAGGTCTATCCTTTCCAGAAAGCCCGATGGCACAGATTGAGATGGGAATTAACGCGGTGTTTGAATCCTGGAATTCGCCGCGCGCAATCTCATACAGGCGCATAAACAATTTGCGCGGCAATGCGGGAACCGCGGTTAATGTTCAGGCCATGGTTTTTGGGAACATGGGCGATGACTCAGGCACCGGAGTTTCTTTTACAAGAAATCCCGCTACTGGCGAAAAGGAGCATTATGGTGAATTTTTGGTGAACGCGCAGGGCGAGGACGTTGTTGCGGGCATAAGAACGCCGCACCCGATTGACCACATGAAAAAAACCCACCCGAAAATGTATGGTGAACTCATAAAGATTTACGAAAAGCTTGAGAAGCACTATTGCGAGATGCAGGACTTTGAGTTCACATTCGAGCGCGGGCACCTTTTCATGCTGCAAACAAGAAGCGGCAAGAGGACCGCCCAGGCTGCTGTAAAAATCGCAGTTGATATGGCAAACGAAAAGCTCATAACAAAAGAAGAGGCAGTAATGCGCGTAAAGCCCGAGCAACTTGACCAGCTTTTGCACAAGCAGTTTGATTCCGAAGCAAAAAAGAAGGGCGATTTTGTGGCAAAAGGCCTTGCGGCATCTCCCGGAGCGGCTGTTGGAAAAATAGTTTTCACGGCAGAGCGTGCAACTGAAATGGTTGATTTGGGCGAAAAAGTCATACTTGTAAGGACGGAAACTTCTCCCGAAGACATCGAAGGCATGCATGCGGCTCAGGGAATTCTCACAGCACGCGGCGGAAAAACGAGCCACGCGGCGGTTGTTGCACGCGGAATGGGCAAATGCTGCGTTGCGGGCTGCGAGGAAATTGTTGTTTCAGAAGAGCACAAACAGATGTCAATACCAAAAAAAGAAATGGTGCTGCGCGAAGGCGATTATATTTCACTTGATGGCGGCACTGGGGAAGTATTCCTCGGAGAAATTGCGCTCGTAGAGCCAACGCTTTCGGGCTCATTTGGAATTCTGATGAAGTGGGCTGATTCATACCGCAGAATTGGGGTTCGCACAAATGCCGACACCCCGTACGACTCGAAAGTGGCAAAGGGATTCGGAGCGGAAGGAATTGGCTTGTGCCGCACCGAGCACATGTTCTTTGAAGGCGAGAGGATAAAGGCGGTGCGCGAAATGATACTCGCACGCGATGAAACAGGCCGAAGAAAAGCCCTCGACAAGCTCCTGCCCTTCCAGCGCTCGGATTTTGAGGGGATTTTTACCGAAATGAACGCACTTCCGGTAATAATTCGGCTCCTTGACCCGCCGCTTCATGAATTCCTGCCAAAAGAGGAAAAGGATATGCAGGACCTTGCCTCAGAGATGAACACCACACTTGAAAAAATCAAATCCATTTCAGAATCACTGCACGAATTCAACCCAATGCTTGGCCATCGCGGATGCAGGCTTGGAATCACATACCCTGAAATCACCGAAATGCAGGCTACGGCGATTTTTGAAGCCGCCCTCAATGTAAAGGAAAAAGGGATAACCCCGGTTCCTGAAATTGAAATACCACTTGTGGGCAATGTCAAAGAATTCATTGACCAGAAAAAAATAATTGAAAGTGTTGCAGAAAGGCTTGCGGTAAAGGGCAAGGTCAGGTACAAAATAGGGACAATGTTTGAGGTTCCGCGTGCGTGCGTAACTGCCACCGATATTGCAAAGGAAGCGGATTTCATCTCATTTGGGACAAATGATCTCACGCCAACCACGCTCGGCTTTTCGCGCGATGATGCCGGAAAATTCATTAGGGCATACCTTGACAAGGGCATTTTGGAAACCGACCCGTTCCAGACAATCGACCAGAATGGCGTTGGGAAATTAATGATTCAGGGAGTGCAGGCGGCGCGAGCGGTGAAAAAGGACATCGACATTGGAATTTGCGGGGAGCATGGCGGAGACCCTGCCTCGGTTGAATTCTGTCACCGCATCGGCCTATCAAATGTGAGTTGCTCTCCGTACCGGGTTCCGATTGCGCGGCTTGCGGCGGCGCAGGCGGCGCTTAAGGATAAAAAGTCCGGCAAGGCGAAGAAAAAAAAGTGAAATATGGCAGACCAATTAAATAAGTCGGTGGATTTTTCTCCTGGCAATTTTATCTGAAAATCCCGGTGAAAAAATTTATAAACACAAGGAACACGCCCGCTATTTTCGCGCCGACATTAACCAGCAGCTCGCTGCCCTTTCCCTCTTCAGTTAGTGCCCTGTATTTTATTTCCCCGGAATTAATTGCATTAAGAATCCTGTCAAAAGGCTTTGACGAGTTTACAATCCCATCAACCGTTTTTTCGGAAACATCCACCTCAAAACCCGCATCGGAGCGCGCCCCGAGGGAAACCTGCCCGATACTATGCGCCGCAACCTTAACCCAGTAAGATTCCACACTCCCCTCATCCATGGTCACATAGACATTGATTTTCCGGTTGCCAAAAAGCGAGAAAATCTCTTTCGGTGCAGTTGCCGCCTGTGCGTTTATTGATGAAAGTATTTGTGCCTTCATCTCCCCCGTTTCAAAATAAGAATCAATCTGGGCCCTGTTCTGCGTGAATATTACATTGCCCGTGGCATCAAGGGAAGTGCTATCAGTTGAGGCAAAGGCAATGCCTGCAAACAATACTAAAATTGCCAGCCCTGAAATGGCAGACAAGGATGTGCGTTTTTGCATATATTTGATTTAGTGCCTAATGCCTAGAAAAAGCTAACGTTTTGTTTTGCTTTAATTGGCCATTTTTCCCGCAATCTGCCCCTTAAGCTTGGCATTCAGTTTTTTTAGGAAACTTTCCTTATCAGTTTTCTCCAGTTTTAAACCAGCAGCCACAGCGTGTCCCCCTCCCTCTGAACCGTTGCCGATTTCTGCACACACTTCCCGAAAAGCTATTCCAAGGTTTATTCCTGATTGCACCAGGTCCTTTGTTGCCCTGCCGCTGATTTTAAACCCGCCGTCCTCATTGTGTGCGAATGCTATCACCGGCTTATTTGCGGCAATTAAGTTCGACCCGTAGAGCATGCCCGCCACAATTCCGACAATTGACTCCTCAATGTTCCCACCAGCATCAAAATAGTAAAATGATTCCTCTTCAGAAAGCCCGTTTTTGAGTACGAATTCGATTCCCTGCCGCAGCTGCCTTCTGTGCTCTGCCATTAAAGAGAGTGCCTGAGAGTAATACTCTCCCCTATCCCCCATACAAACCTCAATTGCAATATCTGCCATTCCGTGTCTTCCACAAGCATTACAGAGTGTTGAAAATTCCTTTGCCTCGCTGCAGGGGCTGTGCATTTCCTCTTGCGGGAAAGTGTAAACCTCGCCGAACAATTCCTGTATTTTCCACTCAGGCACCCTGAAGGAATTGAGGTGAAGTATAAGTGCAGTTGCAAGTTTTTTCCTTTCTTCAACTGAAAGATCCACATATGTGCGCCATCTCTCGCCATCCTTTATTTCAATTCCGGTTTGCCGCAAAAAACACCGGCAATTTTTTTCATTTGCGGTAAGTTCTGGCAGCATGGGTGAAGTGCAGTACATTAAAAGCTGCACAAGCGGCCTTGTAACCCTTCCATACATTCGCAAATCGTTTTCCAATTTTAAGGTGCCTGTCTGTACACCCTCTTTGACTATCCCGGCATTGAGCCCGATTAATTTTCCGGAAAAATCCTGCATATCCCCAACCGCCCCCACAATTGCAAGCGGCAGCATGTCAGAATTTTTTGCATCGAGCGTTTTTGCAAAAAGATAGGCAATTCCAGAAGCGCTGATTTCATTCCCGCCATTTATCCCAAATTCAAAAGGCGTGAAATGGTTGGGGTGTTCAAAATCGGTTTTTTGGTGGTGGTCGAAAACAAAAAGATTGCCCCCGAACTCTTTTGCAAGGTACTCGAGTTGCCCCGAGCCAAAGTCCACAAAAACATAGTTTTTCCCAAGGCCCCTTATTTCAGAAATCGTTTCCTTGTAGAGCTGCTTTACCCATTTCTTTGTGACTTTTTTGCCTGCGCGCAAAAGGGCCTTGTACATGATGGCGCCGCTTGAACACCCATCGGCATCATAATGATGTATTACAACAAAGTCGTCGCGACCCTTAACTTCCTCTGTGAGCTGCTCTAGTTTCTGCTGCCAATCCATAAGGGACATTTGACGCAAAAACCCTTTATAATTGCCTTGCAGGCTTTAGTACCGGTACGGATTAAAAACGTCAAAAAACTTAACCCACTTTGCTTTAAAACCATTTTTGCGGCAATTATTTCATGGGACTAATACAAAAAAAAATTGAACTTTTTTTTGGCAAAAAGAACACTGCGAAAGAAATATCTTTTGAAGAGGCAAATGGAATAATCGAATCTGAAATTGCCGCCGAAGAAAAGGCACTCTGTGATTTTGCATCCGGAAAGTTTGCGGAGATTAAGCACCTTCTTTCAGAGCTCTCGCGCAACTCCGAGGAAATGGAAAAGCATGAGATAAGGGTCGACGAGGGCAACAAGGCATACCGCCAGATTGTTTCCACGTCCCAGAAAAATCTTGCGCGCCACCTAAAAGGCATCCCAGGAAAGATTGCCCCGCCATCAAGGCTAGATGCGGCTTTCGTGCGCCGGTATGCCCCTGCAGCACTCAGGGCAGTTTCGGCAGATTTGATGCCTTACTGGAAAAATATAGCACTTGCCAGATTGATGCTGCGTGACGAGGTGAAGGCAATAGGGGCAAGCCTGCAGGAATTGCACACGGCACTTGAAGGGCTGGATAATGCCGCATTTTCGCAAAAGTGGCAATCATTGCAGGCGGCAAAATCCGCATTTGAAAAAACCGCAAAGAAAAAATCCGAGCTTTCAGTAATCTCCCAAAAACGCGATGAAACCCAAAAAACGATAGCCGATGGTTCGAAATCACTTGCGACTCTTTGCAGCGAGCTCTCAGAGAAGGAATTGTCAAAGGATGCGCAAAGGCTCAAATCCCTTGAAGATGGCGCCGTAGCCCTTGAAAGGCGAAAAGAGCAGGTGGTGTCCGAATTCAATTCCGAAATTGCGCCGCTGGAAAAGGTGCTAAAGCGCCTCTCCCAGATATCCGAAACCGGCGATTCTCTCACGCAGCGCGAAAAAGAACTGCTAAAGATGCTTCTTTCATCCCCGTTTTCCGCCTTTATTTCAGACCCGAATGGGGTTGGGTGCAAATCCATTTTTTCCAAGGCGGCTGATTCGATTTCAAAAGGAAATGTCCGGCTAAAGGAGGGCGAAGTCGAAAAGAAGCTCGCCGCAATAAACTCCCTTCTCTCAAAGGATTTTTTCTCGGAATATTTCTGGGAAACAAACAAGATTGAAGCCGAACTCCTGAAGGTGCAGAAAGAAATTTCCGGATTTGGGTTTTCCAGTGAAATAAGTTCGCTGCGCTCTGAAGTATTAGCCGTGCAAAAGGCACTTGAAAAACAGAAAGTGGAACTATCCCAGCTCTCCGGGGAATCAGTTTCAGCACAGCTAAGCGAACTCAAATCGGGCGCAATTGCGGCATTTTCAAAGGCAACAGGAAATAGTTACAAAATAAAATCCGGATATAGTGAACCGCTTTAATTTTTGAATATTTCATTGCGGTTCACTAGATAGCAAATGGCTTGTGATTTGGTCAATTATTTAAGCCATTTGCTATAAAATCAAATCCGGATTATCCTCTCAAAGAACTGCCCGATTGTCCCGGTGACACTATCCTGCTTTTCCATTCCCGGACTAAACATTACCGCAGATGCATCCGCTGCATTGGCCTTCACCACAAGCGAGTGTACGAATTTTTCCACTGTACGAGGGTCGGCATAAATTAGCATGGATGAAACAGAATCAAGCATGATTACGGGTTTCGCAGCGCCATTTCTCGCAAGGGCACCGTCAACTGATAGCATGCATTCTGTAAGGTCAAGCGGGGAACTTAGGTAAACAGCGTTTTTTGCCTTTTCCTGTTTTGTCCCCGCTTCGCGCGAAACCATGTCAATGAAAAAAATCCGGCTTATATCCCTGCCGTGTTTTTGGGCGTCTTTTTTTGCGGCGGCGTATCCGGCATTCATGCTTATGTATATTACGCTGAATTCATTTTCGAATTTTTCAACAACACAGTTTTTTATTTCCGCATACTCCGAAGAATCTATCAGCAGCAGGGCAACGAAAGGATGTTGCATTTCACCGAGCTTATCATTAATCCGGATGACCATGGCATTTTGCCTGCTAAGCACCTTTGCGATTTTTTCATCACTCCATTTAATCGCACCGATATTGCGCTCGTTTTTTGCCGTTTCTTTTGCCATTCATCCCACATCCTCAAAAAGCTCCGCCTTGTCAAGAACAGTTATGCCGTGATTGGTAATTTTTACAGGGCGAAGCGTTTCAGTAATATCCGTGTTTCTCATCTTCAGCACGGCAATGCTTCGGATGAACCTGTTTTTTATTTTTGTGTGGTATAAAAGCACAACCCCGTCGGCAACATATTCCTCAAGCCCATAAAGCGATGTAAGCCTGTCGAGCGATATTTCATTTGTAATAACCGTTGTGGTGCCGATAATTTTTAGCATCTTGCCAAGCGCCACAATCCTCTTTCTCGCATCAAGTTCGCGGTCAAAAAAAAGCCGGAAAATGACCCCGGGATCAATTACAACGCGCTTTGCCCCGATTTTTCTCACATTGTCCTCGATTGCTGCCTTGAGGCGCTCAAAATCATAGAGTTCAATTGTCACAATCACCAGCTTTCCTTCCTTGACATACTTTCGCAAATCCCAGCCAAACTGCAGTGCCCCGTTGTAAATTGTCTCATCGCTCTCCTCGAGTGAAACGTAAACGGCAGAGTCGCCGTATTTTGCGATGCCCTCATAAATGAACTGCCAGCACAAAACAGTTTTCCCGCTTCCCGGGTCGCCACTAAGTACAATCAGATTGCCGCGCGGAATCCCGCCGCCCATCATGTCATCAAGGCCTGGTACGCCGGTCTTTACCCGTTCAATTACAACCGCCGTTTCCCACTGCTTTGTCTGCGTTGCCATTCAGTAATTCCCCTGTGGATTTTTCCCGTTTTCTGTTGTGCCCTGCGGCTCTTCGGTTTTTTTCTTCTTATCTATTTTTTCCCCGCCCTCAGGGTTTTTCACGGGAACTTTTTCCTGCCGCGCCCTGCCGATTTGCGATTCCACTATTATCTCCTTGACCATTTCCTTTCTGCCGGTGCGCAACTGCGGGATGAACTGCTCGCCCATGCCCTTTGAAATAAAGTGCTTTGGGAATTCATCTTCTGGCATTTTTTCGGGGGGGTTGGCATCTGTTTTTGCGGAAACATATTTCGCCTTTTCCTCCTCAATTCTGTTGCTTAACGATTCTTTCCAGCTGCCACTATCCGATGCCATTGCCATCGCCTTTTGGGAAATTTTCTGCTCCTGTGGATAAAGCCCGTTTTTTACGTCTCTGATAATTATTCCCGCCTCTTCAGCATCAAGCCCCAGTTCAGAGAGGCTGCTGGCTATATCCTCGTCCGTTGCCTTTGCCTCAATTAGCCTTCTTGTGGCATTCATGAGCACTAGGCGCCTCTTTTCTTCCATAAGACCAAAATCTCCTTTTTGTTGCTAAACCTAATACCTGTTTGGGATTAATAAATCTGGCTAATTAATGCTATGCCGTGAATTCGCCTGTTTGAATTAGGGTGCCATATAAATTTTATTTTTCTCTTCAATCGGACAAAGTCCTTTACCCGATGCCGCCTCTACTACGAATATACTCCCCAAGAAGATGATGAAAAAGTTCGTATTTGCCCCTCCGCCCTTAGAATTGCCCCATCTTGAACCAAGCTGGCCAGACAGGGGGATATTTGGTTATTTTCCTTTTTGCGATTATTGGAAAGTTATTAGCCATCAAGCACTATTTGCTTTCCGGAAAAAGCCTCAATTTCCAAGAGGAATTTTTCCCTTATTTCTTCCATGTCCTGCAAAGTTTTCCCCTCAAAGCGAAGTATGAGTTTTGGCTGCGTGTTCGATGCGCGCAATAATGCCCATCCTTTTTCAAAAATAACCCGCACCCCATCAATATCAATTACCTTATGACCCTGTGAAAAATGTTGCTTTGCCCGCCCGACAAAATCAAACTTCTCCGAATCTGCAAAATCAAAGCGGTACTCGGGCGAGGATGCGTATGAAGGCATTTCCGAAACAAGTTCACTCATTTTTTTGCCGGATTTTGAAAGTATTTCAATTATTTTCGCAGCAGCCAAAAGCGCATCATCAAACCCGTACCAATTCTCAGTAAAAAACATATGTCCGGACATCTCCCCCGCGAGCGCAGCATTCTCCTCTTTCATCTTTGCCTTAATCAGGCTATGACCGGTCTTCCACATTATTGGCACTCCCCCGTTTGCTTCAATCCAATCGGCAAGGCCCTGTGAGCACTTCACCTCAAAAATTATCTTGGCGCCCCTTTGCCTTACAAGCAAATCCGAGGCAAAAAGCCCGAGCAATTTGTCCCCATAAATCATTGCGCCATTTTCATCAAGCACCCCTATGCGGTCGGCATCCCCATCAAATGCAATCCCGATGTCAGCCTTTTTTTCAAGCAACTTTTTGCGCAAATCCAGAATGTTCTTCTCTTCCGCCGGGTCTGGCTGGTGAAAGGGATAGGATGAATTCTTTTTGCAGCAGAGGCACGTGAGGGTTTTGCACATTTTTTTAAGCAGCTTTGGCGCAAGAACGGAAGCCATGCCGTTTCCCGCATCAATTACAACATTAAGTTTTCTGCCGATTTTTACATGTGATTTTATTTCCTTCAGGTATTTTGCATCAAGCGACTTTTTCACAAGCTTCCCTTTTTTGCCTTTTTGCGCAACGGCAAAGTTTCCGCCTTCCGCCACTTTACGTATTTCCTGTATCGCCTGCCCATAAATCGCGTCTTTTCCCAGCATCACCTTAAAGCCGTTGAACTGCGGCGGATTGTGCGAAGCTGTAACGCTAATCCCGCCGTCAACATTGAGCTTATGCACCGCGTAATATAAAAGGGGGGTTGGAATTTCGCCAATGTAGATTACATCAATACCAGTGAGTGCAATCCCGCGCAGCAGCGCCTTTAGTATGCGCGGCCCGCTTTTGCGGTTGTCCCTTCCAACCGCAACTTTTTTGCCGCCACCCTTTGCAACAATTGCCCCGTATGCCCTGCCGACAAGCTCCACGGTTTTGTCATCAAGGTCAATATCTGCAATGCCGCGGATGTCATATTCACGGAAAATTTCAGGGTTCACGAAGAAAAAGAAACATGAACGGATTAAAAAACGATTCTGGGATGCATTCTTTCATGCTAATTGGCATCACCGGCAACTTTGCTTCGGGCAAGAGCACCTTTTTGCGCTTCATGAAAGACTACGGTCTTGAGGTGTTTGATGCCGATAAATTCGTTGATTCTCTCTACAGGCGCGAAGAGGTCAAAAACATCATCAAAAAAAGTTTCGGTGAGCGCATTTTTTCACAGGGCGCAGTTGACAAGAAGGCACTTGCAACGATAGTTTTTGACGACAATGAAAAACTCAGTGTCCTCAATTCAATAATTCACCCAATAGTTAGTGAAGAGCTAAAAAGAATTGACCACAAAGAAAAGCTGGTTTTTGCAGAAATCCCGCTCCTCTTTGAGACCGGCATGGAAAAGTTATTTGACCAGATAGTTGTGGTATCCTGCCCAGAAAACGTGGCGGTTGAAAGGGCAAAAAAGAGGGGCTTTAGTGAAGTTGATTTTCACAAGCGAATGTCATTCCAGTTGCCTGATACAAAAAAGAAAGCGGATTTTATTGTTGATTCCAACTGTTCAATAGAAGAATTGCGCAAGCAGGCGGAACTAATTTCAAAAGAGCTGCTAAAAATAAATGCGAAGGGGAAAAAATGAAGGCGGTATACCCCGGAACATTTGACCCCCTAACCAACGGGCATCTTGATGTGATAAAACGGGGCTTACGGCTATTTGACATTTTAGTTGTTGCCGTTGCACAAAACCCCAAAAAAAGCCCCTCCCTTTTTAGCGCAGATGAACGAATTGAGATGATAAAGGAGTGCACAATGGGCATGAAAGGAATTGAAGTGAAAAAGTTCGATTCGCTGCTTGTCGATTTTGTCAAAGCCGAGCGTGCTGATGTTGTGCTGCGTGGCCTGCGCGAAACCAGCGATTTTTCCTCCGAGTTCCAGCTCGCAATCGTAAACCGGCTGCTTGAGAGCAAAATTGAAACTGTTTTTGTCATGACCAACCCGGAATACTTCTATCTGACTTCGAGCATAGTCAAAGAACTTGCGGAGTATAATGGCAATATAACCGCTTTTGTTCCGGGCGCTGTCAAGAGGCATCTCAAGCGCAAATTTGGCTGATTAAAGGTTTTGCCAAGAGAAACCTTTCTATGGACACGTGCTGTGTTGCATGATTATGAAAACCAGACAAATTGACATTCAATGGCTTTGTCTTAATGGCTTCAATTAGGGCATTGACCAATTATAGGCAAAGACAAAAAAGACATTTTTTTTAGGAATTGTGCAACAAGGCAGCACAGCCATGCAACACGGCAGTTTTAAATTCACTAGGACTTTACTTTAATTGGGTGATTTAGTTGGCTAAGTTCAAGATTGTCTATGACCGAAACAACTGCGTTGCGGCAGGCCCCTGCGCCGCAGTTGACAACGAACATTTTACGATTAATGCGGCAGATGGCAAAGCGGACTTGATTGGCGGCAAGGAAGTAAGCCCCGGAATATTTGAACTTGAAATTGATTCTGATGACTTGGCAAACCAGGCGGCGGCTGTCTGTCCTGCGGCAGTTATTTCGATTAAAAAAATAAGCGATTAAAGAGCCCAAACAATAATTGGTTTTTCTAAAAGAATTTTGGTTAAAGTTTTTGGCGGCTAATTTCACCGTTTTGACAATTCAAAAACGTTTTTAACCCCAAAAGCAGTTAATCTTGAGGTGATAATATGGAACGCAAACTCAACATTTCAAATCTCCCGGATGGGCACGGCATTGATAAGGCGGCAGTAATGGGGCTAATTGAACGCGCTTATGACAAATTGAACGATAGAATGCACAAAGAGCTCTTAATGGAGGTGCATTTCAAAGAATTCCACAAATCAGGCAACAGAGAAGAGGTAGAAACCAAAGTAAAGGCTGTGGTGGCAGGATTCCAGTTCAACGCCGACGCAAGGGACTGGAGTGCTGAAAAATCAGTTAAATCTGCACTTGAAGCGATAGAAAAGGAAGCTGAAAGGGCAATTTCGAAAAAAAAGGAGCGCTAGCCGCTTTTACCCGAACGGGAGTCTAACACCAGTTTTTTTCGACAATAGGTGAAAAATAGGGTAGAAAATAGGCACCTTAATTTATTTTCCGAACTATTTCTATAGCAAATATTCAAATTACATATGCGCGCGTGATATTAATTACCTTACGTTTTAATAGTGCACGTCATTTTTATAGGATTTTTTAAAAAGAGGAGGATTTGACGATGAGCCTAGTTACTTTGACATTCAGTTCCAAAAGAGAATTTGACAGCCCAAACGCATACATTTCAACGCCAAGCAGCAGAATTAGCCAAGGCATAGTGAAAATGCCCCTGCGCTCAGGCAAGTTGGTGGTGAAAAAAGCCTGCAGGTTCTACTCACATGACAATATTTTCGTGGTAGCAGAGGTCGCAGACGGCTTTATTGCCGAAAATATGAAAGGGACATTTAAGGACCGCGAAATCCAGATAGTTGATGTCGAATCTAAGCACGGCCATAACGCAAAGAAAGGAATGGCGGTTGGCGTGTTCTTAAGCGGCATTGATGAGACGGAGCTTCCGGTCAGCACTGAACTTGACTTTAGTGCCCTGTAATTTCTTTTTGCAGTCCGAGGAAGAGACAAATTACTTTGTCGGTCTGCTATAAATCTTGATTATCGGCGGCACTTTCCTTTTGTGCTCTGTTGCTTTAATCATTTCAATGATTTTCTGCGCAGCTTTTCGCAGCTCCGTTGGAATTTTACCTTTTTTTTCTTTTAAAATTATTGGCAATAGTAAATCAAGCACCTCATAGGCCATATCCAGCTCATGCTCATCTTCCTGCCCAACCCAGAGTTCAGCCGAAGGGGCTTTCTCCAAAAATTCGCCTGGCAGCCCAATATGCTGCGCGAGCAAGCGCACGTCTTTTTTGTACAAATCCGCTATCGGAAAAAAGTCTGCAGCCGCATCACCGTATTTTGTGAAGTATCCCATGTACAATTCACTCTTATTCCCCGTCCCGGCAACAAGGCAGCCCGTTGAGTTGGCGTAATTGTAGAGTATCACCGCGCGCAGCCGCGCATTCAGATTTGCCCTTGCTATAACATTCTGTTCCCAGGGTAATTCTAAAAAGCCGTGCAGGAGCGAATCGATTTCTACAACAAAATGCCGCACGCCAAACCGCTCTGCCAAATTTTGCGCATCGATTACGTTCTGCTGTTTTGTTATTTGGGTATTTGGCATCAAAATTGCGGTGACATTTTCTTTTCCAAGCGATTTAATGAGCAATGCCAGGACAACCGCCGAATCTATCCCCCCGCTAAGACCCACAACTGCGCTGCTCCGTTTTGCTGATTTGAAGAATTTTTTTATTCCAGAAATAAGTTTTTTCTCGATGGCTATTCCATTCACTTCAAACCCTCCGCTGAAAGAATTTCCCCGAGTTCTAAAATATCCTTTATCCCAAAATCGGCTTTTGTTTTCGTTTTAGGGAAAAA
>CAZEBH010000021.1:0-16220 GCA_964510425.1 uncultured archaeon
TCGGCGCAGTCAGTTCTGTGCACGGATATTTTCCTTTTCGTTGTTTTAATCCCTATTATTTCATCGCCCGGAAGTGGATTGCAGCACTTTGCAAGCCTGACCCTGCCGGCGCTTGTTTTTAGGGCGTTTTGCGCAATTTTTGCAAAAGCCCCTCCCTTGCCTGGCTGTTTTTCGATGTGCAGTGCCGTCCTGATTTTTTGCTGGGCTTTGCCGCTCTTTGCAAACGGGAGCCAGCCCATTTTTGGTTTCTGCTTTGAGGATGTGACTATCTCAACCACATCCCCGTTCCGAATTTGCGTGCCAAGAGAAACCATATGGGCATTTATCTTGGCGCCGACACACCTGTTGCCGATATCGGAGTGCACGGCATAGGCAAAATCTATTACGCTTGCCCCGGCAGGCAGCTCTATAACCTGCCCCTTGGGCGTCATTGCAAAAACTTCCTTTCCAAATATGTCGATTTCAGTTTTTCCGCCAGATTCCTTTTGCCACTCAAGCACCTGCTTTATCCACTCGATTTTTCTGTCATGTCTTGTGTCCTTTTTATTCCCTTTATACGACCAGTGGGCTGCAATTCCGAATTCTGCAAAATCATGCATTTCGCTGTCGCGTATCTGTATCTCAACAGCCGTTTCATCATCTGTGAAAATGCTTGTGTGAAGAGAGCGGTACCCGTTAGGCTTTGGCCTTGCAATGTAGTCGTCAAATTCGCCGGGCACCGGTTTCCACTTGCTGTGCACCAGCCCAAGTACTTCGTAGCAGTCCTTAACTGACTCAGTAATGACCCTGATTGCAAGCAGGTCATATATTCCCTTAATGCCAGCATTTTTCCGTTTCATTTTTTTGTGGGCTGAGTACACGGTCTTTACCCTTCCGTATATCCGTGCTTTTATGCCGCCCGTTTTGAGGGCGTCTTCAAGCATTGCCTTTGCCCTTTCTATTTCGGCAGTGGTCCTTGTTGTTATGAGCCGGATTTGCTTTTCTATCTCAGCATAAATCTGCGGCTGCTCGAATTTGAATGCGAGTTCGTTCATCTCGGAGCTTATGGAGTAAATGTTGAGCTTGTGTGCAAGCGGGGCGAAAACCTCCTTTACCTGCCAGATGAATTCTTCCCTCAGTTCTTTTGGCAGATTCTCTATTTTGCGCAGTTTGTCCAGAACCTCGCCAAGCTGGAGTATCACAACATTCGGGTTTGTGGTAAGCACTACCATCATTTTTTTTGTGGAACTCTCCTTTTCGTGCGGATTTATTTCAAGCGCCTTTTCAAACCTGTATTTGGAATCGACCAGTTCAGCAATCTCCCTGCCAAATTCCTTTTCAAGTTCCTCATATTTCATCCCGTGTTCAAGGGTGTTATGCAGCAGCGCGGCAATTACAGTGTCCACATCCATGCCAAGGGTTAGCACGATTTTTGCAACGCCGATGTTGTGGCCGGTGTAAATCTGCTCATCAAGGCTTGAGAGCCTGAAGACATTGGAAATTGCAGCGAATGCTTTTGTTATGTCTTCAGCTTTCCCGAACTTTTCCCGAAATTCTGTCCCGAATTGTTCCTTTTCAGCTTCTAGTGTCATTGAAATATTCTTGCTAAGAATGCCTTTTAGTATTTTGTGATTGGGTGCTAGGGGTGTATTTGTCTGCCCGTGGCTTTTGGGGCGTATGTTTTTATTAGTTTCAAGACATATTTTCCTACAGGTTTTTGCTTGGCTTTGTATCTTTTTGTAAATTTCAAGACTTATAAGGAGGCAACAGGCAGCAGGGCGATTGCCCTTGCAAAATTGCTGTCAAGCTTTTATTCTGGCGATGTGGAAATAATTCCGGTGGTTCAGGCTGTTGATTTGCGAGAAATTGCTCTGGGCTGCCAGCTCAAGGTCTTTGCCCAGCACGTTGACGCAATAAAATTCGGCTCCAATACCGGTAAAATTCTTCCCGAAGCCATCAAGGCAGCGGGGGCTTTCGGGACCGTTCTAAACCATGCAGAGAACAAACTAGCCGATTCAGTTCTTGAAGCTACAATAAAGCGCTGCAGGGAAACCGGCCTTAAGGTGATGGTCTGTGCTGAAAATCTTGCGCGTGCAAAATCCGTTGCAAAATTCACGCCCGATTTCATTGCAGTCGAGCCGCCAGAACTGATCGGGGGAAATGTTAGCGTGAGTTCAGCCAATCCGGAATTGATTTCAGATTCAGTTGATGTCATAAAAAAAATAAGCCAAAAGACAATTGTGATTACCGGTGCCGGCATCAAGGAGCAGGGCGATGTTGCCAAGGCGCTTGAACTTGGCACAAGCGGCGTATTTGTCGCATCTGGAATTGTATGTGCAGATGACCAAGAGCACGCAACTCGCCAGCTCTTGAACGGTTTTTCTGATTATATTTCGGAGCGCAAGAAAGTCGAGCCGTGAAAAGGAAAACAAGAATAAATACTTTTACTTTGAAAGTGGAAAAATGATTTGAACTATTTGTTAGCCGAATCTTCCTATTCCAAGTCCGCCAAGTAACCCGGTAGTTAGAACAAAATAAGCAATAATCCCGACACATATTATTGCTGAAACAATCACGGCCCCTAAAGAGGCCACTATTGCTTTTCCAGTGGTAAATTCATGTGTAAACTTTACTGCAAGATAAAACAAATAGATTGAATATAAAGAAGCTAATGTGCTTATCCACGGGATTATTTGAAGAATAATAATTAGAGGGTAAAAAAGTGAAACTAAATAAAAAAAAGAAATAAAACTGCCTTTACCGCCCATTGCTTTTGAAATCAAAAAAGAAATCACTAGGGCAATCGCTCCAATAATTAACATAAATATAGTAAGGCCGATTCCAAATATTGCTCCAGAATATGCGCCATAAAAATTTGAAGAAATAGCAGTCGTACCGATTGTGAGTATAGAATAAATAATTAGCGATAAAAAAATTGCGCCTATTGCTTTGAGCAAAGACCCATTATTTTTCTCATGTTGAAATGTCTCTAAAGGCTTCAGTAAAGAATCGATATACTGAGTGGTCATACAAACGTTACAATTGTATATCAAACCTCTATATAAAGAATGTGATGTCTAAACTCAATCACATATTCCTATTCATTTCCTTTCTTTCAAATCATTCAAAGAATAAACTTGTTTACTTTGAAAGTCGGATTCGACTTTATAATTTGAAAATTAAGTGCTGAAGCAATCCTTATTAACTAGTTATTAATATATTATTGTAGTGATTTTATGCGAAAAATGCTCACCGTTGAAGTTGACGATTCGTATGCAAAGGAAATAGACCGATTGGTTTCATCCACCCATCTTTATTCTTCTAGGAGCGAATTCCTCAAAGATTCCATCAGGAAAAACCTCATTGAAATGACCACTGTAAGTAAGGAACTGATGTTGATTCATGCAGAAACTGAAAATCTCAGATCAAAAGTTATGCAAAGGGGTGGGTTGAAAAAACTCTCTCCAAAGCAAAGAGATGCTCTTGCAAAAAAATACATAAAAGAAAATAATCATTTCTAAAATTCTCCAGGTTCAGAAATCCTGATGAGATGTTCTGCCTTCCTGAAATCTTTTAGATTGAAAGTCACTATGCAGTCACATTTGAAATGCAATGCGAGGGCGATGTGAATTGCATCCGCAGAATGAATTCCTAAACTAGAAAATTTTGTAGCAACTCTATAATCGTCCATTTTAGGAACTACTTCTATTTTTACATTATTTTTTTCAAAAAAACCTATAATTTCCTCGTTGGTCAAATATGTTATTTTCCTAACTTCAGTAAAAAACCAATCCGAAAGCACGATGCAGTGTTCTTCCTCTACCACTTTGTCAAAAAAAACTTCAGCCTCAACAAAAAGCCCGCGTATGTTCTTTCCAGTTTCTCGTTCAAAAAGCGAAATGAAAACGTTCGAGTCCAAATAAATACGCATATATGCAATCCAGATTTTACTGTTTAAATAGGCTCTCAGGGTTCACTGCCGGTGCGTACTTCTTGCCTTAAATTCTGCAAGCTAAACAACAATTCCTTTCACCGTGGTTTTTTTTGCGCCGTTTTTCTCGTATTCTTCAATCCCTTTTTTGAGAACCATAATGCCCAAAAGCGCGCACTTGATTCTGGTCTGGATGATATTTCCAAGTTCTGCAAAAAGCTCTTTTTGGGTTATTTTTTTTGCCTGCTCCACTGTTTTCCCTTTAACCATTTCTGTGAGCAGTGATTCTGAGGCGATGCTTATGGCGCAGCCGGAGCCGAAAAATTTTATGCCCTCAATTTTTCCGTCATCGATTTTGATAGTGAATGTCACTTGGTCTCCGCATATGGGGTTTCCGCCTCCGGCTTCAATTTCAAAATCATCAAGCCTGCCCTTATTCGGGGGATTTTTGTAGAGGTCAAGTATTATTTCGGTATACAAACTGTTGTTCATTTCAGACACCAAAAACCTTTTTTGCATCTTCAATTGATTTTGCCATTCTCTCTATTTCCTCTTTCGTGTTGTAGATGTAAAAAGATGCCCGTGCAACGCCCTCAACTCCCATCTCACGCATAAGTGGCTGCGCGCAGTGGTTCCCTGCGCGAATTATGACTGCATTCCTGCTCATAATTTCAGACAAATCATGCGGATGAACTCCATTCAGGTTAAATGGCAAAATCCCTGTTCTGGGTCCGGATTTTGGCCCGTATTGAGTGATGCCGTCTATTTCAGCAAGCCTTTTTCTGCCAAATTTAAGCAATTTTAATTCATGTGCCTCTATTTTTGCAATCCCGATTTTTTTGATATAATCTATTGCAGAGCCGAATGCCACTGCGCCGGCTATGTTTGGTGTGCCAGCCTCGAATTTCCATGGCAGTTTGTTCCACTCCGAGCCATCAAGTGTGACACTCGAAATCATGTCCCCGCCGGTTAAAAACGGTTCCATTTCGTTTAGCAATTCTTCCCTGCCGTAGAGAACCCCGACTCCAGTGGGACCCATCATTTTGTGCGCGGAGAACGCCAGAAAGTCCGCGCCGATTTTTTTAACATCAACTTTTGTGTGCGGTATTGCCTGCGCGGCATCGACTATAAAATATGCCCCGGCATTTTTGGCTATTTTTGAAATTTCCTGCACAGGATTAATCGTTCCAAGTATGTTAGATGCCATTGTTACGGATATTATTTTTGTCCGAGAGTTCACAAGCGATTTGAGATGCGCCGTATCAAGCCTTCCATCGTGCGTGATGTTTGCATATTTTATGATTACTTTTTTCCTTTTTGCAAGCTGCTGCCATGGCACAATGTTTGCATGGTGCTCCATTTTCGTGAGCACAATTTCATCCCCCTCACGCAGCTTTTCTCAAAGTGAATATGCAAGCAAGTTGAGGCTCTCGGTTGCGTTTTTGGTGAAAACAATTTCTTCCATGGATTTGGCATTTATGAATTTTGCCGTATTTTCGTGTGCCGCCTCATACAACTGCGTTGCCTCTTGGCTTAGGATATTCAGCCCGCGGTGGATGTTTGCGTTGTGCTGTTCATAGAATTCTGTTTCGGCTTCAATTACTTGCCTTGGTTTTTGCGTGGTCGCTGCGTTGTCAAGGTATGCCACTGTTTTGCCGTTTATTTTCCTTTTGAGGAGCACAAAGTCCTTGCGCATGTTTTGCATCATAAACACATCTATGAATTTTCCTGCACAGCCCTTTGAACCATAACTTTCACTGTTTGGGGTAGCATGAACGCAACACTTTCAAGAAAGCTCTCTGAAATCATTTTTCTTGCTTCGTTAACGGGTATGCCCCTCGAAGCAAGATAGAATATCTGCTCATCATCAATTCTTGCAACAGTTGCCGAATGCGTAGCCGACACATCGTCCGTTTTAATCTCAAGGCCGGGAATCTGGTTGCTTTTTGATTGGTCTGAGAGCAGCATTGCGTGGCATTCTAAAAGTGCATTGGATTTGTCCGCAGGTTCTTCAATTCTTATCATGCCATCAAATACATTCATGCTTTCATCCTTTAGAACCGATTTGAACACGCAGTGGCTAAATCCGTTTTGGCAGCGATGAATTGAGGAGTAATTGAGGTCAAAGTGTCCATTTTTCTTTGCAACCAGCAGGCTGTATTCTTTTGCAGAGGCACCATCGCCATTTAGAATATTTGTTGTATTTGCCCGAACCAAGTCCCCGGTCAGCCACGTGTTATTGTTTACTAGAGAGGCATTTTTTTCGATTATGCACTGCTGGTAGGAAAAGAGGTTTGCCTGTTCGTGGTGCATTTTTGCAATCGTGGCACTGGCTCCATCCATTATGTATACCGTTTCTCCTATCATGGCAATGCCATTTGTGTCTATTTGCTCTATAATTGCAACTTCAACTCCCTCTTTAATTACAATGAAATATTTTGCGCAAGTTCCGCTCTTGGCGTCAATTTTGAGGTTGAGCACTGTTTTGTTCGCGCTCTTGCCAACCATTAGCACAAAGCCCGCCTTGAAATCCGAATTTATCAGTGCTTCATACTGATCTTTGGGCTTTTCCTCAGCGGCAAGTATTTTCCAAAAAAAATCCGGCTCATTTTTTGCAAATTCTTCGATTGTAAAAATATTCCCACTGCCTTCGAATTTGACTGCAAGTTTTGTTTCCCCAAATTTTCCTGCTGCAAGATTGTCAAGTTTTGCAATGCTTGTGTACTTGCTTTTTTTGAGTGGCCTCGAACTGGCGATTTTTTTGTTCTGCTGCCTGTATTCTTCAAGTGCGCTTGGCTGGATTGCAACAGTTTTTTGCGTTTTTTCACCCGACGGAGTTTTCCATTTCAAGTTCAATTAGCCTGTTTAGTTCAACTGCATATTCAAGGGGCAGTGTTTTTGTGAACGGCTGCATGAATCCAAGAACTATCATGGTAAGTGCCGAAGCCTCGCTAACTCCCCGGGAAGTTAGGTAGAATATCTGGTCATCGCCGATTTTTCCGACCCTTGCCTCGTGTGCGATTGTTGCGGTGGGTTCATCTATTTCAACGTATGGGTATGTGTCTGTGCGGGATTCTTTGTCGAGCAATAGCGCATCGCACATTACATTGCTCTTTACATTCTTGCATCCGCGCACAACTTTTACAAGCCCGCGATAAGACGTCCTGCCGCTGTCCTTGCTTATGCTCTTGCTTGTGATTGTGCTTGTGGTGTTTGATGCAAGGTGCACAACTTTTGCGCCGGCATCCTGGTGTTGCCCTTTTCCTGCGAGTGCAACGCTCATGACTTCTCCTTTTGCGCCCTCTTCCATCAGATAAATTGCAGGGTATTTCATCGTGATTTTGGATCCAATATTGCCGTCAAGCCATGAAACTGTTGCGTTTCTGTATGCAAACGCCCTTTTTGTTACAAGATTGTAGATGTTGTTTGCCCAGTTTTGTATTGTTGTGTAGCGCACATTCGAGTTTTCTTTTGCCACTATTTCAACAACCGCAGAGTGCAGTGATTGTGTGGAAAATCTTGGTGCTGAGCAGCCTTCAATGTAGTGCACCTCGCTCCCTTCTTCTGCTATTATCAGCGTGCGCTCGAACTGGCCAAAGCTTTCAGAGTTTATCCTGAAGTATGCCTGCAACGGTATGTCCACCTTCACATTTTTTGGAACAAATACAAATGAGCCGCCGCTCCAGACCGCGCTATTTAACGCCGCGAACTTGTTGTCGTTTAGCGGTATTATTTTGCCAAAGTGCTCCTTAACGATTTCAGGGTACCGCTTCAATCCCTCATCCATTGAGAGGAACACAACACCTTTTGTTTCAAGATCCTTTCTGATGTTATGATACATCACTTCCGAATCATACTGTGCCCCAACCCCAGCCAGCGCCTTTCTTTCCGCCTCAGGTATTCCAAGCCGCTCGAATGTTTTTTTAATGTCTGCAGGCACATCTTCCCAGCTTGTCTGGTTGTTCTGCGAGGCCTTCATGTAGTAAATTATTTCATCAAAATTAATCGGGCTAAGGTCCGCGCCCCATGTTGGCATCGGCTTTTCATTGAATGCCTTGAGTGCCTTTAGGCGAAAATCAAGCATCCACTTCGGCTCATTTTTCATTTCGGAAATTCTGCGTACGACCTGTTCATTTAGACCCTTGTCAAAAATAACTTCATAGTTTTTTGTGCTGTAGCTAAAATCGTACTTGGTGTAATCCGTGTTTGCGGCCTGCCGCTCCTTTGTTCGCGCGTCCATTCACTTCACCCCCAGTTTTATCGCATCGCGCTTTATGAGTCCGGTGTAGCCTTTTTCCTCAAGCTCTTCGGCTATTTCCATGCCGCCGGATTTTATTATCCTGCCATCGTGCATTATGTGCACAAAATCGGGCTTTAGATAGCCCAAAATTCTTTTGTAGTGAGTTATTACAACTGCGCCAAATTCTTTTGAGCGCATCCTCTCCACTGCTTCTGAAACTAGCCTTAGAGAATCAATGTCAAGGCCTGAATCGGTTTCGTCAAGTATTGCCATTTTTGGCTTTAGTATCATCATCTGCAAAATTTCTGCGCGCTTCTTCTCGCCCCCCGAAAAACCGACGTTCAGTTCCCTGTCAATAAAATCCTCGTCCATTTTTAGTTCTTTAGCCGCGTCCTTGATTTTTTGCCTGAATTTTACAACGCTTGTGGTGTCAAGCGGATAGTGCGCCTTGTATGCCGCGTGCAGGAATTTGCTAAAGCCAAGGCCCTGTATTTCAAAAGGGTACTGGAACGAGAGGAAAAGCCCCATTTTTGCCCTCTCATCCGCAGGCATTTCAAGCAGGTTTTTGCCGCCAAATTTTATCTCGCCGGAAATTACATTATACTTTGGGTGTCCCATTATCACATTTGAAAGCGTGCTCTTGCCAGAGCCGTTAGGGCCCATTATCGCGTGCACTTCGCCAGTTTTTGCCTTCAGGTTCACGCCCTTTAGTATTTCTTTGCTTTCTATTCCTGCGTGCAGATTTTTGATTTCGAGTGAATCATTCATAAAAATCAGTTTTTGAAATTCAGCTAAAGTTGTTATATCCTGTTAACTCCTGCCTTTGAAAGTATTTCATCGGAAGCGTCGAATTCTTTGCAAATGACACACATCTTGTCAAAGCCTTTTTCGGAATTCACCACCATTTCAGCCATTTCCTTAATTTTGCCAAGGTCTTTTTCGTTGAATTTGTGGGTTCCGCCCCTCTTGTGCTTGAGGTACTGGCAAATCGCGGCTTCTGTGAGGCCGAGCTTTTTTGCGACAATTTTTCTTGGAACTTTCTTCTCGTTTACAAGATAACTCGTAATTTCTCTTCTTACTGCCGGCAGTACGTGCCAGCTGATTATCTCGCAAGGAAATGTAAGACCCATATAAACACTCTAATATTAACAATTGTTAATCAATTCTTTTTAAGGTTATTGGTTCGCCTCCCGACCATGCCCGTACCGCGGGTACCTTCGGTCGGGAGGAAGCGTTAACCTTTCGGTAGGACTTGCTTTGCACCCCGATTATGTTCGTGCCGCGGGTACCTTCGGTCTGGAGGAGGCTGGCTTGTCCATTTGCGATGGGCAGAGACAGAATTGCACGTTGTTTTTTTTATGTTCTTGTTTTTCGCGACCAGTTTTAAAGAGTTTCTGAGCCGAAGTTAACCTTGTGTCAAAATTAAAAGAGCTAAAAGCCGAAAATTTCCCGAAAAAAGAGGGCGGCAGCATGGTTTTTACAATTGTTGCAGTGCTCATTCTGCTTGGCGGCATTGCAATTGTATATTTTGCAATTTTTTCCCCGGAGCCCGCAATTGATATTTCAGGTCTTGAAAACGGCGGTCATACAAAAGGGAATCCAACTGCCAAAATAAGCATTGTTGAGTTTTCCGATTTTCAATGTCCTGCATGTGGCGCGTTTTATCAAACTCAGAATAAGTTATTGTCAGAATTTGGGGGCATTGTAAAATTCACCTACCGCCACTTCCCTCTCCCGCAGCACACATACGCACAAAAAGCAGCCGAGGCTTCCGAGTGCGCTTCCGAACAGGGCAAGTTCTGGGAAATGCATGATAAATTGTTTGAAAACCAGGACAATCTAACTCTTGCTGACCTGAGAAATTATGCCTCGCAGCTCGGGCTCAACTCCGATAAGTTCAATTTGTGCCTCCAAACCGGGAAATACGCGCCAAAAGTTGCAGCTGATTTGGCATACGGAAACTCAATTGGCACAAATGCAACTCCCACAATATACCTCAATGGAATAAAGCAGGCCAATACCACATACGATTCTCTCAAGTCGGCAATTCAAGCGGCATCCTGAAAGAATTCAATGTTTTGAAATGCTGTAATGTTTTGCCGTGTTGCATGATTATGAAAACCAGACAAATGGATTTTCAATAGCTTTGTCTTATCGCCCTTTAAGGGCTTTGGCTAATTTAGGCAGCCAGAGACAAAAAAGCCCGATTTTTTTAGGAATTGTGCAACAAGGCTGTAATGTTTGCCAAAAATAAGAATTCTATCTGCTAAGCCAATTTGCGAACAATTGCGTGTGCCTTAAAATACTTTCCCAATTCTAATAATTAAAACTCTTTAAGGGAGGGGTCAAATTTGTCAGAACACAGTCATTCTTCTACGCCAGCAGGAAACTCGGATACAGTGATGTTTTTGCCGGCAAGCGTAATAATAGCCGCCCTAATAGTTTCCGCGACAGTTTTTATTGTGGGCGGGAATCTTGGTGGAAAAATAACCGGTCTTGAAACGGCAATTGACAGTTTAAGTTCAGCTCCTGCCGGCACCGGAAACACCGGTGGAAATGATGCCGGAAATACAGCTCCGCAGGGAAATAATACAGCCCCCTCAGCGCCGGTAATTGATATGAAAAAACTCAGTGAAGGCTACCCTTCAGAAGGTTCGGCAAGTGCAAAAGTTACTATTGTGGAGTTCTCTGATTTCCAGTGCCCTTTCTGCAGCAGCTTCTATAACAGCAGCCTTGTGCCAATGAGAAAGGACTACATTGATACGGGCAAGGTAAAAATCGTATACCGGCACTTTCCATTAGGCTTCCACCCCGAAGCGCAAAAGGCCGCGGAAGCAACTGAGTGTGCTAAAGATCAGGGCAAGTTCTGGGAAATGCATGATAAAATATTCTTAAATCAGCCAAGTCTTAGTGTTGCCAACGAGAAGCAATGGGCAAAGGATTTGGGCTTGAATAGTGCAACATTCAACCAGTGCCTTGACTCTGGTAAGAAGGCGGCAGTAGTTTCTGCAGACCAGAAGGCGGGAACAGAAGCCGGAGTTAGCGGGACGCCAACATTTTTTATCAATGGCAAGTCCGTTGTGGGCGCGCAACCATACGCAGTTTTTAAGCAGGCAATCGACGCTGAACTCGCCAAGTAGGGTGGGGGGGTTTTGCGTTTCTTTTTTCTTTTTTTAACGTTTCTGTCCCGTAAGAATCGCAAACAAGTCCCTGATATTGCTTTTTAAGCAATTGCAGTCCAAGTTCCTATTATTATGGCAGGGGAGTTGATTGCAATGGCTTTGGGTTTTCTAGTGATTCTGTTTTTCGCGGTAGTTTTCATTTTAGCACTTAGCATAAGAATTGTCAATCAGTGGGAAACCGGCGTGCGGTTTAGGCTTGGAAAATACAAGGACACGTTAAATCCGGGGGTCAATTTTATCGTGCCAATAATTGACGGCGTTAAGAAAATCGACATGAGAATTCTGACAATCGATATCCCGCGCCAGCAGGTCATTACTAAGGACAATGTGCCGATTAATGTAAATGGGGTTGTTTACTTCAAGGTCGCTGATGCTGCCACGGCAATCATAAAGGTGCAGGATTACATTTACGCGGTTTCACAGTACGCCCAGACCGCCCTGCGGGATGTGGTGGGCGCGATGTCACTAGATCAGGTTCTTGGCGAGCGAGAGCAGATAGGAAAGGACATTGAAAAAATTGTTGAAAACGCCTCAAAAAACTGGGGTGTTGAAGTTACAGACATTAAGCTTCAGGACATTGACATGGCAGAGGATTTGAAGAGGCTCATGTCAAGGCAGGCTTCGAGCGAACGTGAAAAGAGGGCAACCATAATCAAGGCTGAGGGTGACAGGATGGCTGCGGACAATCTTGCAAAGGCGGCAGAGACAATGCTAAAAAGCCCGGGTGCCATGCAGCTGCGAACACTTCAGACAATAGATGGTCTCGGACCCACTGCGAGCAATACAGTAATACTTGCGGTTCCGGTTGATTTGATGGACGCGGTGCGCAATCTCAATTCCCTTGTCGGCAAGAAAAAATAAATTTTTTGAAGGCCTGTTATGAATGAAGTGAAAATTTATTCAACACCGGCATGCACTTTTTGCAAAATGGCAAAAAAGTTCTTCTCAGAAAACAATGTGTTGTATGCCGAATACGATGTTTCAGAAGACCAGCTGCGTGCTGAAGAAATGTTTCGAAAATCCGGTCAGATGGGAGTTCCAGTAATTGAAATTGACGGCAAAATAATTGTAGGTTATGACAGGCGCGCCATAAAAAAGGCACTCGGGTTTTTTGAGTGAACCCACCCAATTGGATTAAAATACTTCTCCTGCCACTTTATTTTTATGGTTGGCGCATCTAGGAAAATGGAAATAAAGGAAGTTCTACACCTGTCTAACCTAGGGCTTGGCAGAAAACCGTCAAATGCAGACCGAAGGGGCGCATTTCAAAAGCTGAGGGCGTTGGCTTATGAAAAAGGCGGGCTTACCCCTTTGAAACTTGAACTGCAGGCAAAGAGGACTGCCATGGCGGCGGTAAGCAAATCTTTGGGTACAGCTCCCGAAAAACGTAACAAATTGCAAAAAATGATTGCAGCGAATTTTACAGTTTTGGACGGTTTTGTTGGCACTGGTTTTTTTAAAGAAGTGAAAGATGCCCTGATGGAAGAAACTGTAAACGTACTTTCCGGGGTAGAGCTTGCTGCAACACGTGGCGGAAAACCCGCAAACCTTGACGCCCAAGTTGAAGTTTTGCACAATGTCATTTTCACAAATTTCAAGGCAAAGGTGATAAAGCTGGTTCAAGCTCATACAGTTCCAGGGGACCATGGCACATCAATTATTCAAAGAATGGTGTCCAAACAATGACACTTTTATTTTTGTTTTATTGTGGTTTCCATGTACGGGTCTGACCCAATGAAATCGTATGATTTTGTCATCATTGGTGCCGGTTCCGCTGGCTTGCCTGCTGCAGTTTATGCTGCGCGTTTCAAAATGCACACTTTGGTGATTGGCGAACTTATTGGCGGCACAATAACCCAAACCCACGTTGTTGAGAACTGGCCGGGCATTGTTTCGATTGCCGGCTGGGACCTTATGGATGAACTCAAGCGGCACGTCGATGCCAACAATGTTCCTGTTCTAGAGGACCGGGTTGTCGAAGTTGAGAAGCGCGGCGAACTTGATTTTTTGGTAAAAACCCTTGGCGGAAAGGAAATAAGGGCAAAATCGGTCCTGTTCGCAACAGGAACCACAAGAAAAAAACTCGGGGCCAGAGGCGAAAAGGAATTTGAAAATCACGGGGTGTCCTACTGCGCAGTCTGCGACGGGGCACTTTTCAAGAATAAGATTGTTGCGGTTGTGGGCGGAAGCGACAGCGCGGCAAAAGAGGCTCTCTTCCTTGCCGAGCATGCCTCAAAGGTTTACATAATACACCGCGGCCCCGCGATAAGGCCAGAGCCGATAAACGGCGAGCGCGTGGCGCAGAACAGGAAGATTGAGCTGATGCTTAGCAAAAACGTGGAAGAAATTTTCGGTGAAAAAACTGTCAGGGGCGTGAAGTTCAGGGGTGGCGGCGAACTTGCGCTCGACGGGGTGTTCATAGAAATCGGCGCAACACCCAACTCAGGGCTTGCGGAAAAAATCGGTGTTAAGCTTGATGAGAAAAAAGAAGTTATAATTGATGTTGATAGCAGGACAAATGTCCCCGGAGTATATGCTGCAGGGGATGTTGCAAACAGGCACTTCAAGCAGGCAATAACAGGCGCCGCGGAAGGGGTCATCGCCGCATTCTCGGCATATGAGTACATAAACGGTCCAAAGGCGAAGAAAAAAATGGCTGTGTGATTGAATTGCCTTCTATTGCTATCCTTGGCGCTTCCGCAAACCGTGAAAAATTTGGCAACAAGTGCGTGCGCGCATACCAAAAGCTTGGCTGGGCAGTTTATCCGATAAATCCAAAAGAATCCCTAATCGAGGGTCTAAAATGTTATTCCTCCCTAACCGAAATTCCGTCTAAACCCGAGAGAATTTCCATTTATCTTCCGCCGCAAGTAACAGTTTCACTTATTCCTGATTTTCTGGAAACAGGGGTAAAAAAAGTGCTGCTAAACCCGGGCGCAGAATCGGATGAACTTGTGAAAAATTTGCGCGATAACGGCATTATACCACAATTAATCTGCAGCATTAAATTGGCAGGCATGGCTCCTGAAGATTTCCCAGCCAAATAAAACCCTTTGGATTGCAGAATTGTTTATGGTTCGGTATGGTTTTAGTGTTGGAAATGACGACTCTGTTTTTGCGGCTGCAAAACTAGCAATTGAAAAATATGAATTCACTTCAATAGGGCTTGGCATTTCATGCAAAGACCAGGCAGAAAAGCTGCGCCTTCGAAGCCTTTTGGAAAATTATTTTTCGGCTTCACTTGGCAAAAAAGTTGTAAAGGAAAATTTTGAATTGTACCTGCTTTTAGATTGTGAACATGGCATAGCGCAGGCTACCCAAAATAGTGTTTGCATAGAAGGCAGGTATAATAAATTTTCAAGGGTGATTGCGCAGACTTTCCATTATTGTTTCAAATGCAAGGGGCGTGGCTGTTCTTTTTGCAATTTTGCAGGAAAACTCTCAGAAAATTCTGTGCAGGAGCTTTTAGAAAAAAAGTTTTTGCCGGCGTTTGGTTCGCGCGAATCAAAATTTCACGGCTGCGGAAGAGAGGATGTGGATGTGTTAATGCTTGGGCGCGGCAGGCCATTTGTTTTTGAGGTCATTGCGCCATTAAAAAGAGAAATCGATCTTCAAAAAATCGAGGCTGAAATAAACAGTGCTTACCAAGGCCAGATTTCTGTTAGCAGCCTCTCTTTTTGCCCCCCATTAAGAATTGCCCAAATAAAGAACACCGAATTTCAAAAAATATATTCCGCAAAATGCCTATGTGAAAACGGCGTAACTGAAAGTGATATGCAAAAACTTCCGGGAAAAGAAATTTCAATCCTGCAGCGAACTCCAAAGCGAGTTGAATTGCGCCGCGCGGATTTGGAACGGCAGAAAAGTGCAACAATTAATAACGCAAAAATGCTTAATGAAAAAGAATTTATAGTTGAAGTGCTTGCCTCACACGGGCTTTATATCAAGGAATTTGTCTCAGGCGATGGCGGAAGAACTAATCCGAGTATCTCTTCTTTACTTGGTGCAAAGTGCAGGTGTGAAGAGCTTGACGTACTGGAAATTCTAACAAAGTATAGCAAATGGCTTAAATAATTGAACAATTCACAAGCCATTTGCTATTTAGTGAACCGCAATGAACTGTTCAAAAATTAAAGCGGTTCACTATAACAATATTTTCATTTCATTTTGCGCATTCTTATTTGTTTTATCCGTTCCATTGTTTTGAAGAACAAGGTTGGAAGATTTTTTATATCGCCTCTGATGCCTTTTGCTAAAAGACTGCGTTGAGCTTCTTTCAGGTATAGTTGAGCATCATCCATGTATGCGTCGAAGGGGTTTTTTCCTTCGTGGGCTTCTTGCTGCAAATGCGGTTTGTTCTCCGTTGCTGTTGAGTATGCATCTTCTAATGACTGTAAAAGTGGTCTCATAATACGTTTTGCATCGCGAACTTTTGTACGTTCGTTTTGGGAAATTTTGAGTGCAGGCCAAATCAATGGCATTACAATTTTTGCATCTTCTCGTCTAAGTGTTGCCATTGATTTTTTTATTAATATCTCCTGCATTGCCTTTGGCGTGGCTTTACCAAGTTTTATGGAAATATCAGCTAGCCGCTCCCAGCTTCTAGGTTCTTGTCTGTTGAGACTTTCAAGAAGTATTGAATTATGGTGTTCTGCCCTTTCTATCCTTCTTTCCAAAGCGGAATTTCTTCTTTTAGGATGGGGTGCCATATACTAATAAAATGTCAGTCGGAATTTAAAACTGCCTATTTTGATAAAACCTTAAATGCCAAAAAGACTTTCGTGGTTTGCTATAGCCCTGTCAATCGGCAGGGCAACTTTTTTCCTTCACTCCTCAACATCCACAATTCCGGTTTCCGTTACCCTGTATATTGCCTCCCCATCAGGCA
>CAZEBH010000022.1:0-15986 GCA_964510425.1 uncultured archaeon
CACCACTTGAATGTTTCCTTCATTCTTTCCCAATAGTGTTCAGTCCACCCCCTGTTCTTTTCCTCGAAATCATCAACAGGAACGCCATTATGGGTGAATTTCATTTTCGTGCCTTTCGGACTTTTTTCAAATTCAAAAATAACCTCTGAATAATGCCCCTCGGGCCAGCCATCCGAACGCCAGGACTGGACAATTTTCCTGCCGGAAATTAACCTGATATTTTTGCCCTCAATGTAGCCATCATAGACCGAGAATGAATCGCCGGCATTTTTTCCAATCACGCATTTGCTCTGCGTGAACTGCGAGTGTTTCTGCGAATCCATTAAAGCACCATACACATCAGTTGGCTTTGCCGCGAAATTTACAATTTGTTTTATTGTCTTGGTTTTCATCTATCGGCACCTGCTTGATTTTACTTGCTGTTTACGCGAAGAAATAGGCATTTGAGGTATGAGCCGAACCTTTTTGTATAGGCAGGGACCATGTGGTCACGCGACTGGAAACGCAACTCAAGTATTTCGGCTTTTTTAGCCGCGTGGTTTGCGGCTTCGCAGATAACTGAAATAAATTCTTCGGGCGAGAGCGGACCGCTGCAGGAACTTGTAACCATTATCCCGTTCTCCTTTACGAGCTTGAGGCAGTTGTAATTTATCTGGTGATATGCCTTCTTGCCAAGTTCGATATCCTTTGCTTTTTGCACAAATCCGGGCGGGTCAACACAGACAACATCATAGCGCTTGGGGCTTGAAATCATCTTCTTGGTCTGCTCAAATGCCTTGCCTTCAATAAAGGTTATTTTGCCTTCGAGGCCGTTGAGTTTTGCGTTGCGTTTTGCCTGTGCAATCGCTTCGGGCAAATCAATTATGGTAACATTCGCCCCGCATGCGGCGGCGTGAAGCGCAAAACCGCCGGTGTATGAGAAAACATCCAAAACCTCTGCGCCCTCAAAACAATATTTTTCCATTTCAATTCGGTTCTCTGATTGGTCGAGGTAAAACCCTGTCTTGTGACCGCGGATTGTATCAATTTCGAACCTGACCTTGCCCTCATCTATAATCGCCTGTACCTTCGGGTCGCCTTCAAGAACGCTCTTCAGCAGCTTAAGCCCGAGTTTTTCGCGGTTGCGAAAATCATTACGTTCAACTACCGTAACAACACCCGTAATGCCAAGAAGAATTTTTGCTATCCTTTGTTTCCACTTCTCAACTCCGGGGCAGGAAATCTGAACGGAGCAAATTGTGTTGAAGCGGTCAATTACAAGCCCCGGGATTCCGTCGGATTCGCCGTAGAAGAGGCGATAGGCGTTTTTGTACCGAAGCGTTTTTCTGCGGAATTCATCCGCAGCAAGAATTTTCCCCGAGAAAAATGCGTCATCGATTTTTTCCTTTTCCCAAATGCTCACAATCTGCGCAAGGGTTGGATTTGCAGGGTTGTAGAAAGCCTGCGCAATGAACTTGCCCGTGTGGTCAACTACCCATGCAATATCGCCCGGCTTGGCCTCGCCCTTGGTTTTTTCGACTTGGCGCAGGCTAAGAACCCGTAGGCCCCTTTTGATGTCCTGCTCTATACCTACCGAGACAAAGAGCTTGGGAATTTCGGACTTCTTTTCAATTTTTGGTTCTGCCATAAAAATCATTCTTTTTCTTTTTCCGTAAAATTATTTTTTTCTTTTCTCTTTCGTAAAGGTTTCTCTTTTCTTCAAAGAAAAGAGAAGGGTTACATGGGATTGCCCGGATTTGAACCGGGGTCACAAGCTCGTCTGAAACCTGACTCGCAAGTCAGCGAAGCGGATTCTTTTTCTTTTCCGCTAACGCTTTTCTTTTCTTCCAAAGAAAAAGAAAAGGGTTACCCAAAGCTTATATGCTAGACCAGGCTACACTACAATCCCTAGCACAGCAATTTCTATTAAGTAATTCTTTTAAAAGCAACAAACGGGCAGAAAACAACCTATTTTAACCCTAAATTACGTAATTTTAAATTATGGACTTTTCCGAACTCGCAGGATACTTTGACAGGATAGAAAAGGTCCCTTCGCGCCTTGAAATGACCGCAATACTTGCACAAATACTATCAATTGTGCCTGCAAAGGACATAAAGAACGTAATATACCTCTCACAAGGGGTTTTGGGTCCTAGGCATACTGCCCTTGATGCAGGAATGGGCGAAGCACTGATTGAACATGGCATTGCAAAGGCAACGGGCTATACAAAAGAGGAAATTAACCGCAAATACAAGGAAATTGGCGATCTTGGCTCCGTAGCCGAACAGCTTTGCGGCAAAAGAAAGCAGAGCGCGCTATTTTCCGCAAAACTCACGGTCGAAAAAGTGTTCAGCAATTTTCTCAAAATTGCACGAACCGAAGGGAAGGGCAGCCAGGAGCTCAAACTCAAAATGTTTGCAGAGCTTCTGAACAGCGCATCTGCAGTTGAGGCAAAATTCATCACGCGCATTCCGCTTGGAAACATGCGCCTTGGAGTGGGCGATCCCACCATCATGGATTCTCTTGCAGTAATTTATTCCGAAGAGTTTTTGCAAAACAAAAAAATAAGAAAGAAAATCGAGGGGAGCCTCAAGGAGAAAAAGGGAGAAAAGCGCAAAGAGGAATTTGAGCGCAAGGCAAAGCAGAAACTGCGCGAACTTATCGAAGAAAAATACAACATCTTCTCAGACCTCGGGGTCATTGCCGAAAAGCTTAAGGCCAAGGGGCTAAAAGGAATTGGCGAAATTGAAATTGAACCCGGAACACCAATAAGGCCCACGCTTGCAGAGAGGCTCCCTACGGCTGAAGAGATTATTGAAAAACTTGGCAGGTGCGCTGTAGAAGCAAAATACGATGGACTGCGTGTAGCTTGCCATAAGAATGGAAATGAGGTTACAATATTTTCCCGCCAATCCGAAAACATCACGCCGATGTTTCCTGACCTTGTCGATGCGGTTCGGGGGCAGGTAAATGCCAAAGCCGCGATTTTTGAGGGCGAAGCGCTTGCATACAATGAAAAAACGGAGCAGTATTTCCCGTTCCAGACAACAATTACAAGAAAGCGCAAATATGATGTGGCACAGAAGGCGCTTGACCTCCCGCTCAAATTATTCGCATTTGACATAATGTATATTGATGGGAAAAACATGATGCCGCTGCCATTTTTCGAGCGCAGAAAAAGGCTCAAGGAAATGATAAGGCAGGGACAGACAATTGAACTCACACGGAGCATCGAAACGGATGACCCGCAAAAAGTCGAAAAATTCTTTCTGGAAAACATCGAGAGCGGGCTTGAGGGAATAATTGCAAAGGATTTGAACGCCCCCTATATTGCAGGGGCAAGAAAATTCGCGTGGATAAAATTAAAGCGCAGCTACCGCGGAGAACTTGGTGACTCGGTTGATGTGACAATAATTGGCTATTATTTGGGACGCGGCAAGCGCACACAATTCGGGCTTGGCGGGCTTCTTAGCGCAGTTTATGATGAAAAAAGCGATACGTTCAAATCCATAACCAAAATAGGGACCGGAATGACAGAACAAATCCTCACAGAACTTGAGGAGAAACTTAGCAAAATCTCGCGCAGGGAAAAACCCGCCCGCGTCGACTCTGAACTTGTTCCTGATGTATGGGTCGAGCCAAAATATGTAATCGAGGTAGTTGCCGATGAAATCACAAAAAGCCCGATGCATACGGCAGGCAAAGACTCGGGGCAGGGCTATGCGCTGCGTTTTCCGCGCATGATAAAATTCCGGGAAAAAAGGGCGGAGGAGAGCACAAGTGTTGCTGAAATAATTGAAATGTACAAAAAACAGGCGAACATCCGGGTTTCAGGCTCCGGGCAGGAGCAATAAAAGATAATAACAAGGTCGGAGATTATTTTGCCATGGGCGCCTGGGATTTAGCTGAAAAAGTAATACTCGTTGCCGCGGCATTTCTGGCAATAGTATTTTTCTATACGCTCTTCAAAATCTGGTCGGAAGGAAAACTTCACTATTTCCTTTTTGTTGAAGATTACCAGAGTGCGGCAATTGTGTTTGGAATTGTTTTTGTGATAGGATATCTCTTTAAAAAATTCTGGAAATGGGAAATATCCGCTCTTTTTGGAAGGGCGAAAAACGGCGGGAGAAGATAAAAATGGAAGACTCGGTTCTAAGGCTCGCGATATTTTCAGCAATTGCAATAGCAATCATATACATAATATTTGGATATTTTGCCCCCGCTACAAATAATGAGACGCAATTCAAAACCAGCCTCGATTACGCCGAAGGGACAATCGGAAAAAGCCACGCCTATAACATCAGGCTCACAAAAGACAGCGGATTTGGAGCATCGCGCCTCGATACGCGCACAAGAAATGTCAGGTTCGAATGCAGCAGCACGGACACATGCCACAGTGGAAAACTTGAAATAGGGCCAAGAATTCTAAAAGTGAATGATGACATCCCGGTGCAGGCACATTTCAGGTGCGTAAACAAGGAAATACTAAATGACTGCGTAATATATTTTGGGAAAAAACCGGCGCAGCTTGAAATCTCAAATTGGAAAATGGCGGATAAAATATCGCGCGGGACAAATGTCCCGGTTTTGTTCACGGTCTCCAATACAGGTTCACTTGATTCAGTGGACGCAAAATATGAATTGAAAATTTTTGAAATAAAAAAAGTTGATGGTGTGGAAAAAAAACTAGTTAAGCAGGACATTTCCGGGCAGATAGACAAATTATCCGAAGGCCAAAAAAAAGACATTACACAGCAATTCAGCGTGAGCACCCCCGGAAAATTTGCAGCAGAAATAAGCGTGCAGGGCGAGGACTCAGGGTTTGATTCTTCTCAAAAAGAGTTTGAGGCAATTGATTCTGTTTCGGCTTCATGCAGCGCGGGTGAAAAGGTGATATCTGCAATGCAGGGCGATGTGTGCCGCACACAATATAGCTGCATTGGCTGCGACACGGGCGCGGAGTGCAAAATCCGCTGGATTGCAAAAGGGATACTGGAAAATCAAATTACTGACATCTACCCAACCGGCATATATGTCCAAACTCCCAGCCTAGGGCAGGATTGCCAATAAAAAACATACCCTATCAAATAAGTTTATGCTGCTCAAAAACTGCCGCTACTTGATAACCCAAGATTCCAAAAGGCACATAATAGAAAACACCGATGTGCTGCTTGAAGGCAGCCGGATTGCAAAAATAGGGAAGAACCTTGGGGGCGAGGACAAAATCGACTGCTCCAAAAGAATAGTAATGCCCGGGCTTGTGAACACGCACACGCACCTTGGAATGCACTCTCTACGCGGAATGTGCGATGATCTGGAACTTTTTGATTGGCTTGCGGCACTTGAGCCTGAAGAGAAAAAACTTAACCCAAAGCAGGTCAAAGACAATACCATTTCTGGTTTGTGCGAGGCTGTCAGGTTTGGCACAACCACCATTTATGATTCCTATAAATTCCCGCAAGAACGCCTCGAAGCCTTTGAAAAGATGGGTGTGCGCGGAGTAATTTCCTCAACTGTAAAAAATGACAAAAGCCTGACAGAATCAATTAGTTTTCTTTCAGGCCTTAAGAGCAAACTTGTGAGTGGTGCCATTGCCGCAAACTCCATTTACGGATGCGATGAGGAAATTTTGCGGAAAGTGATTGAATTTAGCAATCAAAAAAAACTTTTGAGGAGAATTCATGTGGGCGAGACCAGAAAAGAGAGATTTGATGCCATGAAAAAGTGCGGAAAACTCGCAATAGAATATCTTGATTCAATAGGTTTTCTTGGGCAAAATTGCCTTCTGGTGCACTGCATCTGGATAACAAAGGGTGAAATCAAAAGAATTGCAAATACGGAGGCAAAAGTTTCACACAACCCTGTCTCTAACATGAAACTAGCTTCGGGCGGTGTAATGCCGCTTTATGAAATGCTTGAAGAAAATGTCCGCATCGGGCTTGGAACTGATAGCGTTGCGAGCAACAACAATTTGGATATGTTTGAGGAGATGAAAATGGCTGCGCTTTTGCACAGGCACCACAAGTGGAATGCAAACGCAATTTCGGCGCAGCAGATTCTTGATATGGCAACGCTAAACGGAGCGGCATGCTTGGGGCTGCGGGACATTGGCTCGATTGAAGAGGGCAAGAAAGCGGACATTATCACACTTGATATTTCTGAAAACATGCAGCCGACAAATGATTTGATTTCAAACGTTGTTTTTTCGGCGCAGGGACTGAATGTGAATGATGTGATAATTGATGGGGAAATAAAATTAAAGGACAAGTCATTTGCCCAATAATTTTGCAGACACAATCTCGAGATATCCGGAAGATTCTGAGGACATTGAATTTTTAGTTTGCACTAACTCGATGCGCTTTTTGAAAACTGGCGCATCCACAACAAGGCTTTCATATTCCCCGCCCTCGCCGCCGACATGGAAGCCATATTTTTTGTTGAGCGCAACGAGTTTTTCTAGCATGTTCAAATCTATTTTTTTCCCGAGGAATTCCTCCCCGAGACCTTGCGAGGCAACTGCAACAATTCTGATGTCAAAGTCAAGGGCTAGCAGTTCGCGAAGAAGCATTTCCTGATTCTTATGCCAGAGCGGGGCAAAGCACTTCAACCCCAAAGAGTGGCAGATTCTGTTCACGCGCTCGTGCTGGTAATCTGAGAGCAGTGCGCCAACTGCAATTGCACGCAATTGGTATTTCTTTTTTGCCTTTGCAAGTGCTACGCGCAAATCTTTAAGCTCCGCTTCCTTTTCTCCCTTTGTCCCTTGTACAATTATTGGAATGTTTAGGGCTTGCGATTGGAGCTTTGTCAACTCAATTGCAGGGGTGTGAAACATATAGCTGTCCTTATTTGATGACTTGAGTGAGATAAGGCATTTGACATCCCAGCCCTGCTCAATATAGTAATAAAGCGTGAAAACTGAGTCCTTTCCTCCTGAAAAGAGAACCCCTAGCATAATGAGCATTTACAGGCATCAGTTTAAAGCACAAAACTGCGCCTTGCAGGAATTTAAAAGAATTTCCATGCTTTATTAAATATGTAAAATGAATAGGCGGAATTTGTTATGGAAATAGGATATGAAACTGATCTTCTTGTTTTGCCATTTGATCATCGCGGCTCGCTGCTAAAAAAACTGTTCGGAATTGATGGCAGGCAGCCCACTAAAGCTGAAGCGGAAGAATACTCCTCACTAAAGGAAATGATATATGAGGGCTTTCTTGAGAGCCTAAAAGAAGGCGTTCCAAAAAAAAATGCCGCAATTTTGGTTGATGAGCAGTTTGGCTCAAAAATACTAAAAGATGCAAAAGCGAATGACATAATGACATGCACCCCTATGGAGAGAAGCGGGCAGGATGAATTTGATTTTGAGGACACGGATTTTCGCGAGCACATAAAACGCACAGACCCCACAATTGTGAAGGTGCTTGTGAGATACAATCCCGATAGCAGCAGAGAACTCAATACAAGACAACTTGAGAGGCTAAAGCGCGTAAGCGAACATTGTCATGAGATTGGCAAAAAATTCATGTTCGAACTATTAGTTCCCGCAACTGATGAGCAGCTTGAGAAATTAAATGGCGACAAGGCAAAGTATGACCTTGAAGTTCGTCCAAAATTAATGGTTAGTGCACTGCGTGAAATACAGAATTTTGGGGTTGAACCTGATATCTGGAAGCTTGAGGGCGTTGAACGGGTCGAGGATTCAAAGGCACTTGTTGTGCAGGCACATGCGGGCGGGAGAAAGAGCGGCATTATCACGCTCGGGCGCGGCGAGGACGCACAGAAGGTAAAAGATTGGCTCAAAGTAGGGGCAAAAGTGAAAGGAATTATCGGTTTTGCCGTCGGGCGCACGGTGTTTTGGGAGCCGATGAAGCTTTTGCATGAGAAGAAAATTACGCGCAAAGAGGCAGCACTTCAGGTTGCTGGCAATTACAAGATGCTTGTTGATTTGTGGAACAGGGAAAGGGAGTAAATAAGTGAGTCTATATGCCACACCTTTTCGAGCCGACCGCAGAAAATTTCAAAAAAGACTTTAATCCAAAATCTAAAAGATTTGTCGGAAAGCCTATGGAAGTGCAAAGGAGGGTCGTGCGTATTCTTAATCGCCAAAGTTTAATTGCAATGAAAAAATCCCTCGAATTGAGAGATCGCATGTCCCGAATGTTACGAAATTTTAATTCACTTGAAAGGGATGTTGAACAATTTTCAAACCAAAAAAAATTCCGGGATGAAATTGAAAGAATTATAAAAGAAAACTCAACCCTTTCCAAAGAAATATCCGAACAACAAAAACTTATAAAAAAATCCGAAAAACTTGGGCAAAGAGTGATGGAAAATTTCCACCCTGGAACATTCGGAATTTACAAATCCACAAATTTGGAAAGGACTTTTCACTACGCGTGGAAATTGTTGGACAGCTATGATGAAACACTCAAGGGAGTAATAATGCAAGCAAATGGACTTTTACGATTAAGCGTTTTTTTAGAAAATGAACAAAAAAGAAAGTAACTTTGACAAGCATTTCTTTGCGAGCGCAACCTCCTCCTTCCCGCCCAAATATATTGGTGTGCACTGTAGCTTTCCCTGCGGCACGGAGTTAAACTCAGGATAGGGGGGAAACCCTCTGAGAAAACTTTTTAAACATGTTTAACATGTTATACATTAGGTGATTTTGTGGATGTGAGCGTTAGGGAGGTTGAGGACGGAATTTTCAGGGAATTCAGGTCAAAGGCGATTTCGAATGGCCTTAAGACAGGGGAAGCGCTCACGGAGGCAATGAAGGAATGGGCTGAAAAAGTCGGCAAAAAAAAGCCCAAAAAGAGTTTTTTTGACCTCAAACCGTGGGACTGGAAAGACAAGGAAGCAAGCGCAAAAGTCGATGAAATGCTCTATGGCGGGAAAATATGAGTGTTTTTCTGGACACGAGCTACTTTGTCGCTTATGCCAACAGCCGCGATTCAAGCCACGACAAAGCAATTGATTTGGCGGAGCAGCTAAAAGGCCTGAACTTCGGGCAAAAGTTCACTTCAACATACATAGCCGATGAGGCCATAACCTATGCACTTGCCAAAGAAGGGCATGATAAGGCGGTTTCAATGGGGGAAGACCTGTTGAATTCTGATATAACGCTGCTTGATGTTTCCAGGACTATTTTTGATGAAGCGTGGAAACTTTTCAGGCAAAGGAAAGGGCTGAGCTTCACGGATTGCACAACTGTTGCACTCATGAGGGCGAACAGTGTGGGGAATCTGGCAACATTTGACGGCGGATTTAAGCAATTCAAGGAAATAAATTTGCTTGGATAATTCTCGAATCAATCACCAACAAACTTCGGGTTTGATTCCCTCTCAAGCTCGTGGTAGAAAACAGAATTGAGGAAAACGCCGCAGAACAAAAGCAGCACCAGGATAGTGCCTTCATGGGTGAAAAATGAAATCAGCGCCGCGTGGAAAAAAGATGTCTTGAAAATCGAGAGCTGATGAAGAACATAACCGTTTGAATAGAAAAAAAGCAAAACCGCAAACATTATGAGTGGGATTGCCGGCAGAACCGAACCGAAAGAAAATGAAACAAGAACTGCTGCAAGGCTAAGTAATGCAATCGAAAAATACCCTGCCTTTTCAAAGCCAAAAACCACGGGGACAGTGGATTTATCTCTCTGTGCATCATGCTTAATGTCCCGCATATCACCCACAATTGCGCGCGCTGCATAAATTAGAAAAATAGTGGCTGCAATTACAATTGAATTACTGGTCAAAATTGAACCTTGATACAGTGCGAGTGCAAACAAAAAATAAAACGACTGAATAAACCCGCGGAAAATGAAACTAAGAAAACCGGTTATCGGAATTGTTTTTTTGAGTATATAAAAAAATGAAAAAATAGATGCCAGAACACAAAAAATTATGCTGAGAGGATTTGCAATAAATCCTATTGCAAGACTTGGCAAAAGAAATGGAAAAGAGTAGTAAAATCTGACGTTTTCACGGTAGGAATAATTGTGCTTCCACTCAAGCAGCAGGTTGAAAAAGAACCATTGGGACAAAAGACCTATTGCCATCAGCAGGTCAAATTCACTAAACTCAAGATAGCCAGACACGGAAAATTTTGCAGCGAGGCCTACAAGCACTACATCTATCCAGGAATATGGCCTAAGGTTGTGAATTAAGCCCCAGATTTTTCCCATAAAATCACTTAGTAATGCATCTTAGTTAATTAAGCATTTTCAAAATAATAAAAGTTTTTAATGGAAGTTTACGCTAAATGCAAATATTTATATTATAATTTGCATATAGTAGGAATATGGCGTTTCAGGGCTTGGACATGGCTGATAAGAAATTATTGTATGAACTAGACCGCGACAGCCGGACCACCTTTAAAGAACTCGGAAGCAAAACAAATGTTTCAAAGGAAACAGCGGCTTTCCGGGTAAAGAGGCTTGTAAAGGATGGCTACATCAAAAACTTTCTCACAACAATTCATGTCTCAAACCTCAACAGGTTCTACTATAAGCTCTTCTATAAATTTCACAAGACCACGCCGGCAGTTGATGCTGAAATCATTAAATTCATACAATGGTACAAGTCAACCGCATATTTTGCAAGTGTTGAGGGCAGATACGACATTGTTTTTCTGATTCTTGCAAAAAACTTCCACGACCTATACAAATTCCTTGTGCCATTCAGGGAGAAGTTCGGCGCGTACATACTCGAACAGGAAATACTCACGCTCACCTCAACTCACAGATTCAACTTCAGATTTTTTTATGAAGGCGAAGCGGAGTTGATGCACACAAAATACCCAGAAACCCTCAAAGAGCCTGACATTGATGAAACGGATTATGAGATAATCCTCCACTTGGCGAAAAATTCCCGCATGCCCCTAGTCGAGCTTGCGACAATCACCAAAACCGAAATAAATGTCGTCAAGTACAGAATAAAAAAGCTGGCAAAGGCAGGAATAATTGGGACACATGTGCTTGACGTGGATTTTGAAAAGTTTGGAATGCAGCAAATACAGGTTGATTTCACCCTCAAGGACCACTCAGTCATTCACAAGCTGATAAATTTTGTCGCGCAGAACCCCAAATCAACATTTGCGACAATTGCACTTGGAAAATATGATGTTGCAGTTGAATTTGCAGTGGAGAGCACGAAGGAGCTTAGAAAAATTCTTGGAGAGATAAAGGAAAAATTCTCGCAGGACATTATTGCAGAAGATATTTTCATAATGCAGGAGCACAGCATCAACTGGTTCCCGTACCTAATGGAGAAAAATTAAGATGCCTGGTTTGGGGTTATAATTCATCCCAAACATAATCGCCTTTATAGCCCCAGTCCTTCATCAGGCTCTTTTCGGAGGCGATAAAGGTTTCAGCCCCCAAAAATGGAACATTCTTTGCCAAATTTTTATTAAGGCATATTTGATGGCAATAGAGGTTTTGTTTTGCTTTTTCTGCAAAACCGTTAATGGAAAGCGCAAGCATTTGTTTGCCATCAATTTTCAAGCCACAGAAACAACATTGGAATACGTTTTCGTCTTTCAAATCAGCCCCTCGACAAATGCTTGCGCGCGAGTTCAACCTCTTTCTTCCCGCCCAAATACAGGGGGGTTCGCTGCGCAAGCGAATCCGGTTTAATTGAATGCAAATTCCCTGTTCCATTTGTCCCGGCGCCGCCAGCCTGCTCTGCAATGAGTGCCATCGGGTTTGCCTCCAAGACGAGGCGCAACTTCCCCTGCGGTGCGGATTTTAGCGCAGGGTAACAAAAAACCCCGCCGTATGTTAAAAGCTGGTTAAAGTCGGGGACAAATCCACCGGAGAAGCGCAGCTTGTAGCCCTCTCGCTCCAAATCTGAAATAAAATCTGCATGTCCGATATGCCAATCGTTTCGCAGGCCACCGGGACAGTAGAGTTTTCCGTTTTGCGGAATTGTTATGTTCTCGCGCTTTAGCATGAATTTTCCGCGCCCGTTTAGCACAAACTCATGCACGCCATTTTTCGCGGTGTAGACAAGTGAAGTGAGAGGCCCGTAGAGAATATACATTGCACCATCCATTTTCGAGCCGCGCTCCATCACATCACCTTCGTTGAAAAAACCCGCAATTGTCCCCACCGCAAGATTTGTTTTGATTAGAGAACTCCCATCAAGCGGGTCAAGTGTCACTCCGTAGTTTCCCTTGGCCTTTACAATTTCAACAATATCATCCTGCTCTTCGGAAGCAACTGTTTTGACAAGCCTTGATTTTTCCATCGCCTTTAGAAAGACCATGTCAGCGTACTTGTCAAGTTCCATCTGCTGCTCGCCGTGTATATTTTTGGTGGCGGCAGGGCCAGAATGCGTGAGAAATGCCTTCTGGACAATTTTGCTCCTTTCGGCAATCAGGAGCATGATTTTAGCCATTGTCCTTTCAACGCCATATTTCTTTAAATGCTGACCGAAAAACAACCAAAAACCCAAATAAATCAACAACATAAACGAATAAAAAAAGACGCTTGGTGAAATCTCTACATGAATGCTAAAAAGCCCAAAATACTTGTCATTGGAACCGGGGGGGCAATCAGCGCAAGGCCGGTTGATGGGGTGTGGAAATATGGTGAAATCCCAGCGCAGGAACTCCTTGAGATAATTCCCACAATAAAAGAACATTTTGAACTGCGTTCGAGCAACATCTTCCTGATGGACAGCTCGGATTTCAAGCCAGAGAACTGGCTCACTCTTGCAAATGCGATTTACTATAAAATGAAGGATTACAACGGAATTGTCGTCACCATGGGCACAGATACACTCTGCTATGCCGCAAATGCAATATCATTTCTCATACAGGATTTGAATATCCCGATTGTTTTTACAGGTTCAAAAATGGATCCGGCACAGCTAAACACTGACGCGCGAAGAAATCTAAGGGATGCCATTACTGTTGCCGGAAAGTGCGACATTGCAGAAACACTTGTGGTCTTTAATGGCAAAATAATGCGCGCGAGCAGGACAAAAAAAATAAATGCTTCGGAATTTGATGCATTCAAAAGCTTTGCGCTTGAACCGCTTGGAAAAATAGAGAACTTCCTAAATCTTTTGGGGCCTTACAGGAAAAGGTCCAAAAGCAAACCAAAATTATACTCAAAACTTGAAAATCTTGTGGCAACAGTGAAAGTATACCCGGGTTTTGATGGCAAGAGAATAAGGCACCTTGTTGACTATCCGGTAAAAGGAATTATTCTTGAGGGCTTTGGGCTCGGAAATTTACCGCTTATTGATAGCGGCATAATTGAGGGTATAAAATATGCGAACCAAAAAAATATTGCGATTTGCATTGCAAGCAACTGTGATCTTGGCAGCAATTGGCAGGATATTTATGGCGCGGAAATAGGCTCAAGGCTAAAGGGGCTTAAGGTAATTCCAGTCTATGACATGCTGCCCGAGACAGCCTATGTTAAACTCATGTGGGTTCTTGCACAGACACAGGATTTTGAAGAGGTCAAAAAAATGATGCAAACGCCCTACTGTGAAGAAGTGTCAATATATGATAGGAAGAAGGCAGACAAACTCGCGTGATAAAATGCTCTCAAAAGAATTTTTAAAAAAACATGCCATTTTAACGGGGCAGCTTGTCAAAATTACCGACGGCGAAAAAAACTTTACGGGCTATGTGCTGCCCGGCTCTGAAAGGGACAACAAGATAATAAGGCTCAAATTAAAATCCGGCTACAATGTTGGAATAAAAACATCGGAAAATTTCCATGTTGAAAAACTTGGTGAAGAAAAAATGGTTGGCAAACAGAAAAAAACACACCCAAAACAGGATTTGACACTTCCAAAAATAGCGATACTTCACACGGGCGGTACAATTGCAAGCCGCGTCAATTATAGCATCGGAGGAGTGATAGCCTCATTTGATTCAGATGATTTGCTCACAATGTTTCCCGAGCTTACAGGGATTGCGCAGATTGACTCGATTTTTGTTGCAAACATAATGTCCGAGGATATGCGCCTAGCCGATTACAAAAAAATATCCAATTCAGTTGCCGAGCAGATAAAAAAGGGCGTCAAGGGGGTAATCATAGGCCATGGAACAGACATGCTTGGATACAGCGCCGCGGCTCTTGCATTTGAACTTGAGAACTGCCCAATACCTGTTCTAATTGTCGGGGCGCAGCGAAGTTCAGATAGGGGCTCATCAGATGCCGCAATGAATCTTATCTGCGCCGCGAGCTTTATTGCAAAAACTGATTTCAAGGGAGTTGCGGTATGCATGCACAACTCAGGTGAAGATACGGACTGCGCAATAATTTCGGCAGTAAGGGTGCGTAAAATGCACACTTCAAGAAGGGATGCGTTCAAGCCCATAAACGATACGCCGATTGCAATTGTTGATTACACGACAAAAGAGATAAAGTGGATTAAGGAAAAGGCGGATTATGAAATTGCCACCGGCGAATTCAGGCTTTTCAATAATTTTGAAGAAAAGGTCGGAATATTAAAAATGCACCCATGGGTTAGCGAAAAAGAACTTGAATTTTACTGGAAAGAAAAATACTCCGGGCTAATTATTGAGGCAACAGGACTTGGGCACACACCTATTCGGGAGGATGACTCATTTGTTTGGGCAATAAAGCGGCTTGTTGATTCCGGATGCGTTGTCGGCATCACATCACAGTGCCTCTATGGCAGGGTGAACCCGCTCGTTTATACAAACCTGCGCAAAGTGCAATCAACCGGCGCGATTTACTGCGAGGACATGCTGCCCGAAACCGCACTGATGAAACTCTCATGGCTTCTCGGAAATTTTGGAAAGGAAAAGGCGAAAGAACTCCTTGCGAAAAACCTGCGCGGGGAGATTAGCGAATTCACCGCCTATGAGCCATAAGATTGCCCAAAGAAAAGTATTTATACAATAGTATATAGTATACTATATATGTCTACTATACAAGACCAGTCCACAATACTCATTCGTAAAAAGGTCATTGATCTGCTCAAAAAGATAAAAGACCACCCGCGTGAAACATACAATGAAACAATAGAGAGCCTTGCCATGAAAAAGCTGGCAGAAAATAGCAAAACCACCACAGCAGGCATGTTGTTTGGAAGTTTTCCAAGAAAGCCCAAAAAAAGCACCCAAAAAATAAAGGATGAAATGAGGAAGGGCTGGGGATGAGTTATCTCTGGGACAGCTATGCCGCAATTGAGCTGATGTGCGCCAACCCAAATTACGAAAAATACTCGCTTGAAGATATACGCATAACCATCTTCAACCTTGTCGAGATTTATTGGTTTTTGCTGCACGAGTACGGGGAAAACTTTGCGGACGGAAAATATGTGGCTTATAAAAAAGCCGTTGTAGAACTAGATAACGCCACCATAATGGAGGCTATACAATTCAGGAAAGAGCACAAGAAGAAAGGCCTCTCATATGCAGACTGCCTCGGGTACACATATGCCAAAAGGCACGCCCTGAAATTCCTTACGGGCGATAGGCAGTTTGAGCACATGGCAAATGTGGAATATGCCAAATGAAATAGTTTGTGCGACAAGATAGGTGAGTTTAGCAAATATTCTATTTGAAAATCAGTGCACAAATCGCCTCAGGTTGTGCTTTTTCAATATTGCACTTCTCTGATTCGGATGTTGCAAAAAAGCCACTGAATCGCCATGCGACATTTCATGTTTTACAAAATCAGGTAAAACATGTGGCCTTCCACGCATGTCAAAATGCGATGACAAATATTTGCCTGCGACTGTTGAACTTAGAATAAATTCGGTCGGAGTAAAACTTTTACCAGCGCCATGCTTGATTTTACTTGGGCGCAAGGCAGGTATTTTATCGGCAATTAATAGTGCGCGCCAATACGGAAATCCCTCGAACGCCTTCCTCAAAAGCTAGGCTGCCTCCCCCTCGGTAGCACCCGCAGTTGTTCTTTCCAAAAATTTCCTAAATGCCGCCTGCCTTTTTTCATCCTCTCCATGACGGGCAGAATATCTGAGCAGCCTTTGAATTGTCCTTTCCAGATTTG
>CAZEBH010000023.1:0-14824 GCA_964510425.1 uncultured archaeon
TGGATGAATCTTTTGCCCTTCTTGCCGCACCTGCTTGCGCAGTCAAAGACAGGATAGTGCTCCTCGCGCAGATGCGGCGAGCCCTCTACAGTCATTGTGCCGCAGACAAAATCATTTGCTGCATCTATTTCATTTTTCGAAAAACCAATTTCTTTTAGCATGTCAAAATCAGCTTCGCCCATCTGTTTTTCGGTAAACCCCAGGTTTTTGCAAAAATCCCCGCCAAGGCTCCACTTGTTGAATGCGAACTTTAGTTCGAAAACATTCTGCAGCTGCGCCTCAACCGCCGCAATTTTTTCTGCTGAAAAACCCTTTGCACCAAGGCTTTCCGGGTTTATTGCAGGACAGAAGCTAAGTGTGCCGTGGCCTTTGATGTATTTTACAATCTCATCAATCTGCCTCTCACTGTAGCCGAGTTTTTTCAGGGCCATTGTAAGGGACTGGTTTACTATTTTGAAGTATCCGCCACCCGCAAGTTTTTTGAACTTGACCATGGCAAAATCGGGTTCAATTCCAGTTGTGTCACAGTCCATTACAAGCCCGATTGTTCCAGTGGGTGCAATTACCGTGACCTGCGCGTTCCTGTACCCGAACCTTTCGCCAAGCGTAAGTGCCCTGTCCCAGGCATCCCTTGCCGCAAGGAGAAGGTTCTTCGGGCATTTTTCAGGGTTTATCCCAAACGGTTTAATTGTGAGGTTTTCATACTCATTTGGCTTTGCATTATATGCCGCCCTTCGATGATTTCGAACGACGCGAAGCATCTGTTGCCGGTTATTTTCAAATCGTGGGAAAGCCCCGAGCGATTCTGCCATTTCAGCAGAAGTTGCATATGATTCGCCGCACATTATTGCCGTTAAAGCGCCGGCAATCGATCTCCCCTCGTCGGAATCATACGGGATGCCTGCAACCATCAAAAGAGTTCCAAGGTTTGCATATCCAAGCCCGAGGGTTCTGTAATCATAGCTCTTCTGCGCGATTTCCTTTGAAGGGAACTGCGCCATCAAAACACTTATTTCAAGCACAATTGTCCAGAGCCTTGAGGCGTGCCTGTAATCTTCGACCCTGAATTCACCGTTTTGGTCAATGAAGTGCATCAAATTTATGCTTGCAAGATTGCATGCGGTATCATCAAGGAAGAGATACTCACTGCATGGATTACTCGCATTTATTCTCCCATCAACCGGGCAGGTATGCCATTCATTAATTGTATCATCATACTGAAGGCCCGGGTCAGCCGAATGCCATGCCGCAAGCGCAATTTGATTCCACAAATCCCGCGCTTTAATGGTTTTTATCACATTGCCATCCTTTCTGCCTGTCAAATCCCATTTATCATCATTGAGTACGGCTTCGATATAGGCATTTGTAACCCTTACGGTGTTGTTTGAATTTTGTCCTGCCACTGTTGAGTATGCTTCCGAATTGTAATTTGTATCAAACTCCGGGAAGTTGATGCTTTTCTCTCCCTGTTCAGCAAGCTGCAAAACCCTTAGGATGTAATTTGGCGAAACATTTGCAGCAATGGCTTCCCTAATTGCCTTTTGCAATGCAGGGTTGCTCTTTATTTCAGTTGATTTGCCCTCATATGCCGCCTTCATTATTTCATTTAAGCAATGGCCCGATGTTTTGCTTCCGGCAACAAGCGCGGCAACTTTTTGCTCCTCTAGTACTTTCCACCACACAAACTTTTCAATGTCGGGGTGGTCGGCATTAAGAATAACCATTTTTGCTGCGCGCCTTGTTGTTCCGCCTGATTTTATCGCGCCCGCAGCGCGGTCTAAAACTTTAAGAAAAGACATGACTCCAGAACTATATCCCCCGCCAGAAAGAGGTTCGCCTTCACCTCGCAGGGCTGAAAAGTTCGTTCCTGTTCCTGAGCCATACTTGAAAATTCTCGCTTCGCGTGTTGCAAGGTCGAATATGCCGCCCTCATTCACCAAGTCATCCTTTAAGGATTGTATAAAACACGCATGTACCTGTGCCCTTGAATACGCATCGGTTGACCTTTCAAGTGCTTTCGTGTCAGGGTTTACGTAATAGTGCCCCTGTGCCGGTCCATTTATGCCGTATGAATGGTGAAGCCCTGTGTTAAACCATTGGGGAGAGTTTGGCGCCGCGTACTGGTTAATCAGCATGAATTTTATTTCGTCCTCAAAGGCATTTGCATCCTCTTCTGTTGCAAAATAATTATACTTCTCGCCCCACCATCTCCAAGTTTCAGAGAGCCTGCTAACAACCTGCTTTGCGCTCCTTTCGGGTCCGAGAAGCTGCTTGCCGTTGGAATCAAGAATCGGCTTTAGGTGCCTGTCAAACTGCAAAACCCCGGCCTTTCGGAAATATTTCTGCGCTATAATATCAGTTGCAATCTGCGTCCAGTTTTTTGGGATTTCAATATCCTTCATTTCAAAAACAGTGCTGCCGTTCGGATTTTTTATAATGGAAGTTCTGTATTCATACCGGACAGAGTCAAGTGCGTCTAGCCCTTTTTTTGTAAAAACCCTGTGAATTGTCAGACCTTTGCCGTTTTTTTTGGTTTTTTGAGTCCCTTGGGTAAGGGCTTTCTTCTCCCCCATTTCTTCCACCTTCCTTTGAGCCTGACTGATTTATTTTATGCTGTATTTTTTACAATCCTGCAGGAACTATCTAACATTGGTTCTTATATAAAAACTTTTTTGCTTGCAGTCAAATGGTTTGATAAAATAACTTTAAAGTAAATTTAATTCAGTTTTTCTCGGTTTTTCTGCAAAAATTATGTTATCAATTTGTTTTCCGAACTAAATTTTCTTCCAAACTTGTATTTTTTGTATAGTTTTGCCGGCACATTAAGTGTTATACAAAGATTTCACACGATTCTTTTTTTAAATTGATTTTTACTGATATCTTATTCATTAAATTGCGCAGGTGCAAGAGATGAAAACACTAACTGATGCCGATTTTGATGGCTTCATAAAATCAAAAAAGCCGGTAATAATAGATTTCTGGGCGGAATGGTGCAGCCCTTGCAGGATGGCTTCGCCGATTTTCGATGAACTATCAAAAGAAATGTCCGCAAAGCTCGATTTTGCCAAGCTCAACATTGATGAAAACTCTGAAACCACTTCGAAATACGGGGTAATGTCAATTCCGGCGTTTTTAATTTTCAAGGAAGGCGAAATGATTGGCGAAATTCACGGCGCGATGCCAAAATCGGTGTTCAGGGAGCAGATAGAATCCCATTTGTGAGAACGGGCTCTTTCTTTTTCGCTGTTTGGCTTATATTTTTGTTTTGCCGGAAATTTTTTGCCATGTTGGCATTTTTTGTTTCAATTTTTACTCCAAAATTTTCACAAACTGCGTAATGGCCTCCCTTATTTCCTCAACGCTCTTCGCTTCCATCAATTTCACCCTCGTCTGCTTTGTAAAATCAATTCCTTTTGTGAACTGCACTGCCTTAATCCGAAGGTCATTTACTTTTACCATGTCATATTTCTCGCACGCCTGCAGGTAATCAAAAAATCCCTTTATCTTGTCAGCGGGTGATGCTCTCCATTCAACTCCATCTTCGGCAAGTGACTTGATTTCCCTGAAGATATATGGATTTGTCATCGCGCTTCTGCCAATCATCCCAAACTCACAGCCTGTTATCTCAAGCATTTGCATGGCCCTGGAGCCGGAATTCACATCTCCGTTTGCAACAACCGGAATTGTAAGTGCCTCTCTGACTGTTTTAATCGCCAACCAATCGGCAGTGCCTGAATATCCCTGCACAGCGGTCCTTCCGTGCACCATTATTGCATCCGCACCCGCCTTTTCAATTTCTTTTGCGATTTTTAAGCTCTTATTCTCGCTCCAGCCAAGGCGAATTTTTGCAGTAACGGGCTTATCCGTAACCCCCTTAATTGCCTTTATAATCCCCGCAATTTTTTCAGGCTCTTTAAGAAGTGCCGCGCCCGCGCCGATTGAAGTTTCCCGGTGGGACGGGCAACCGCAATTGATATTTATTAGTTCAAAATCTTTTTCAACCGCTTCAACTGCCGCAATAAAATCATCTTCAACCGTGCCAAAGAGCTGAACACCAACAGGCTTTTCCTCCGGAGTTGTTTTAATTGTAAAAAATTCATTATTTGAATACGGGTCAGGGTTTCGTGCAATCTGGGTTGCATTTATCTGCTCAGTTATTACAAGCCCAGCACCTTGCTTTTTGCACATCAGCCTAAATGGCAGAGATGTAATTGCCGCCATCGGGGCAAGAAAGAAAGGACTCTCTACTTTTATCCCGCAGAACACGGGTTTGCCTTCCTGATGATTATAATCCATAAAAGAATGCCCTTCTCTAAACCCTTATAAATTTACCCAAACAAACTTGTATAAGCCATTCAATTGTGTGGTGGTTTTGAGCAGTTCTACCGCCGGGTCAAAGCTGGCAGTATGCTGCTCCAACTGCAGCATGCGGTTGCGGGGGTGGCAGAGCGGTCAAATGCGGCGGATTGCTAATCCGTTTCCCGAAAGGGAGCGCGAGTTCAAATCTCGTCCCCCGCGATTATAATTAGTTAGAAGCTATTCCGTGTTTAGGCTTCGGTATTACCTTTAAGCCTTCAAATATTTAACAATAGTTGATAACAATTACCCAGATAGGAAGCCGCCTTTTTAATGATTCTTGCGCGAATTTTGTACAATATGGGTGAAGTAAAAGATAGGCTCAAGGATGAAATATCCGATGATGAGATGGGCAAAGAAAAGGTGCCTGCCATAATAGCTACTATCGGTGCTCTTGAAATTGATTCCCAGAAAAAACTCGAAATGCAGAAATCCTTCCCCGGAATCCTTTTTATGGGGGATTGGCACGAAAGCAAAATAAACAGAAAATTTTTTGAGGGTATAATAGGAGAATTGAGGAACCCGCCTCATTTCATTAATGCTTACACTCTTTATGATATCATTGAAGAGTTGAACAAACGAAAAATGGTTGTAGGGGAATTGGAAATAAGGAAAAGAGGGCTGGATTCCGCCCATGCAGTTCTTTGGGTAGACGGTAATGGCAAGGGAACAATTTCAGAAAGCACAGCTATTTGTATGACTGATGGCTGGAATAAAAAATGCAACGCATTTGTGAGTTGGGGAGCTGGCGATGATACCACTCTCTTTAAAGAAAAACCTTTTTTAGCAGATTTCATAAATCCAATCATAAAATATGGAAATATAGATGAATTGAGGGCTAAGTTAATTACCAACGCAATAAGATTGGCAAAAAACTGGGTTAATGAAAAAATGGCTTCAGAGGATCATGATAAAAAATAAATAGTAGAACAAGCCTATTATGGGCATAGTTAAAGGTATTAACGGTGTATTTAGGTGTAGGGTAGAAGGGATGATACGATGGGATATGTGGAACTAAAAAACTGGGATGCGGTTTTTGCAGATGTTGATTGCATAAGAGTGATGCTTTATCTTGCAAAATATAACCCAAATAAACGATTCGAAGAAATAAAAACTAAACTTGATTTGTCTCAACCAGAATTAGATAATGCCATGAACAAACTCATCGATGCGCAAATGGTGGAGATTGAAGAAGAATGTTTTACATTAAAGGATTCTGCATTAATAGCTTTAGATAATTTCAGAAATATCAATAAGGCACAAGCTTAAAACAAATATTCTCTATTTCTAATTTTTTCTCTGTATTAATCTCAAAAACTGTTTTTGATGCATGCTCATTTTATTACCCAAATTCTTTAGTGTATTCATGACTTCGCCACTTTGTGAATTTGCGCCCTAAAGCAATTTGCCACCTGGGTTTTTTGGCCATTTGGTTGGCGTAAATCTGCTGTTTTTTTGGCGCTTTTTTTCGTTGTTGGCCGTTGTTTTTTCGCGTTTTCTAGTGCTTTTCCCCTGAACTGTCAAATTCCTCTGGTATTTCGTGAGGGTAAAAAATGTGTCAAATTATCTGGTGAATTTGTGAGGAAAGAAAAACTTAAAACACGCTAGAACGCATTTTAAGCACAAAACAAGCCACTTTACAAAAATTGGAAAGTGTCAAATCCTATTGAGAAAACTTTGAGGAAAAAAGCAGAACTGGCGAAGTTGGGTGGAAAGAGCTATTCATACAAGGAAACGCTCGGAATTTTGAAAACGCTTCAAAGCAAAGCCGGCAATTTGAACAAAAAACCAACCAACGTAAAACCCGGAATCGTCGCAAAGCACATTGAAAGCAAACAAAAAATAAAAAACGAAGGGCACCTGGCATACGACTTGGAAGACTTTTAACGCCAAACTTCCACGTTTAAATGAGCTTTGCTCTATAAGGTCTACAGAGATGCTTTGAACTCATTGTAGTTTATTATGGGGCAAAAAATAAAAATTGGCGAATTTAAGGTGAGACGAATGATTCATGGCGGGGGAACGGAGAATAGAATTTACACTGTAAACTGTAACCGAATAAAATTAAAAGACAGCCCCGGTTCGGTCAGAATTTATCCTGCCACAAAGAAAAAGTGAATTATGATGCCCAAAAAAATTGCAGTCCTTGCAGGCGATGGCATCGGCCCTGAAATAACGCAGCAAGCTGTGCTGGTCCTGCAGAAAATTTCTGAAAAGCATTCGCTTGAACTTGAATTTATAGACGCGCTAGTTGGCTATGCGGCTTATGAGAAAAAAGGGGTTTGCCTGCCAACCGACACACTTGAAATTTGTAAAAGTTCCGACTGCATCCTTTTGGGCGCTGTGGGGGATCCGCACGCTGACAAATTGCCGCCAAATGAGCAGCCGGAGAGAGGGGCACTGCTTCCTTTGAGAAAAATTTTTGAGCTTTATGCAAACTTGCGCCCGGTAAAAATTTTTCCGGAGCTTATTGATGCGTCCCCACTCAAAAGAGAAATTATCGGCGAAGGGTTCGATTTTCTGATTGTGCGCGAACTTACAGGTGATGTGTATTTTGGCAAAAAGGACATGGATGAGGCAAACACCTGGAAGAGCGATCTTATGAAATACTCGCGCCACGAGGTTGCAAGAATTGCCAAAAAAGCGTTCGAGCTTGCCCGCATACGCGGCAAGAAAGTGACTTCGGTTGACAAGGCAAATGTGCTCTATACAAGCATGCTCTGGCGCGACGAAGTCGAGAAAGTCCATACGCAATATAATGATGTTACACTCGAACACATGTTTGTGGACAACTGTGCAATGCAGATTGTGAAAAACCCCAAGCAGTTCGACGTGATAGTCACGGGGAACCTATTTGGGGATATTTTGAGCGATGAGAGTTCAATTGTAACCGGCTCACTCGGAATGCTGCCAAGTGCTTCGCTTGGTGATGGAAAATTCGGACTTTACGAGCCAATACACGGAAGCGCGCCAAAGTATGCCGGCATGGACGTCGCAAACCCGATTGCAACAATTCTAAGCGGCGCGATGATGCTGCGCTACACATTTGACATGGAAAAGGAAGCCCTGGAAATTGAGTGCGCGGTGGAGAAAGTTATTGCCGATTACAGGACAAAGGACATAATGTCAAATGGCAAGAAGCCTGTGGGCACGAAGGGAATGGGCAGGCTCATTGCAAAAGAGATTTAAAGCGCTTTGCCGTGTTTTTAATTCATGCTCTATGACCCGATTATTATTGCCTTTCTTGTAATTGCGCTCGGGTTTGTTTTCCAGAGGAAAATCGGATTTGACCAGAAGACTGTTTCGAACCTTTTGATTTATGTGCTGGGCCCGGCACTTGTATTTTCATCCATTTATTCAAAACAGATTGTGCCCGGTGAATTTCTAATTATTGCCGCAGGTTCAGTTGCGGTTATTGCCGTCTGCGGCGCGGTTGCTTTCGTGGTTTTTCGGATAATGAATTACAAAAATACAGGTATGCTAACGCCCGCTATGTTTGCAAACTCGGGTTATCTTGGCTTTCCCATCACACTCTTTGCACTTGGCGAACTTGGCCTGCAGAAGATGATAATTTTTGACGCGGTTGGGACAATATTCATTTTCACTCTCGGGGTATATCTTGTGCATCCGCAGGATTTGCACTGGAAGGAAAAAGTCGCCGGAATTTTCAAAATCCCCCTCATTTACGCGATAATTCTTGCAATAGCACTAAACCTTGCAGCAGTTTTGTTGCCGGCGCTTCTCATAAGTTCACTTACCCTTATTGGCTCGGCAACAATACCACTTGCATTAATTGTGCTGGGCGGAAGGCTTGCAACGCTAAAGCTCGGAAATCTGAGAATTCCGCTTGCGGCGGTGGGAGTGCGCTTTCTTGCAGGAGGCGCGGCAGGGTTTGCATTCATCAGCCTGCTGAATTTGCACGGAATTATTGCGGGAATTATTATGCTGGGTTCAATCATGCCGCCGGCGGTAAATAGCTATGTGCTGAACGAAAAATTCGGCAAGGACCCTGAGAATGCGGCAACTGCAGTTCTGATTGGGACGCTTCTTAGTATTATTCCAATCGCAATAGTGCTCTCTTTCATTTGAATGGCGTGCCAATGGCAAAAGTGGCACTGAAACACATTTATATTAGTTTAGCACATAATTCTGAGTATGCATTTTGTTGCCATGTCAAATAGTAAAAATACAATGGAAATGGCAGCCGGGGCACTCGCGACTTATTTTAATTCCTTCTTTTTTTATTTTTGGTAAAAAGGCCCTTCAACATAATTTAGGGGTCTATCACAAAAGACAGGAATAAGTGGGTCGAAATAAGGAATGGAAGTGTTTGCATTGGAAATGGAAAAAGCAAGAAAAGACATTGACGGAATTGACCTGCAGATTGTAGCGCTTCTGAATAAGCGCATGCAACTTGCACTAAAAATCGGCGAAGACAAAAAAAAGAAGGGCGAACTAATTTATGACCCTGTACGCGAGGACGGGATAATTTCGGCACTCAAAAAGGCAAACAACGGAGATTTTCCAAACGAAGGCCTTGAACTTCTCTTCAGGGAAATTTTCAGCATTTCAAGAAAAGCACAGCAGCCAATCAAGGTCGCATATCTTGGCCCCGAAACAACATTTTCGCATATCGCGGCGCTGCGGCATTTTGGCTCAGGCTCGGAGTACATAAACTGCGAAACCATAAAAGAAGTATTCTCTTCGGTTGAGAAAGGCGAAGCGGATTTTGGGATTGCGCCAATCGAAAATTCGCTTGGCGGTAGCGTTAGCTACACTTATGATATGTTCATCAATTCCCCCCTAAATATTGTTGCGGAAATAACAGAACATATTTCACACAGCCTGATTTCAAAATACAAAATAAATGAAATCGGGAAGATTTATGTCCACCCCATGGCACTTGCGCAGTGCAGGGAATGGATTTCAAAAAATCTCCCGCATGCCGAGCTGATTGAAGTGTCTTCAAATGCAAAGAGCGTGGAATCGGCAAAACTTTACAATAAATCCGCAGGCATAGGTTCCGAACTCTCGGCTGCGCATTATGGGCTGGATATTCTTGCAAAAAACATACAGGACAGGGCAAATAATGTGACAAGATTTTTAGTTATAGGCAAATCATGCCCTAAAAAATCCAAAAAATCCAAAACAAGCATAATGTTTACGGTCAAAAATGAACCGGGTGCGCTGTTCAATATCCTTGAGCCGCTCAAAAAGAGGGGCGTTAACATGAGCAAAATTGAATCCCGCCCCACAAATCTTAAGAACTGGGAGTATGTTTTCTTTGTTGATATTGAGGGTTTTTCGGAAGATGAAAAGCAGAAGAATGCCCTTGATGAAATGAGCAAGGCCTGCGGCATGTTCAGGGTCATCGGGAGTTATCCGAACTCCGGGCCGGTTTAGCGGTGATTTTTATGGCGGCAAAAAAAGAAAAGGTCGGAGGCGCTGAAGTGAAAAGGCTGAAGGGAATTGCGCATAATCTGCGCAAGGACATCCTTGAAATGACCACGATTGCCAATTCAGGGCACCCCACGAGCAGCTTTTCGTGCATAGATATTCTCACCGCGCTTTATTTTAGCGTGATGAAATACGACCCAAAAAAACCCGAGTGGAGTGAGCGTGACAGATTCATAATGAGCAAGGGGCACGCATCGCCCGCAATTTATGCCGCCCTGTGCCGGGCAGGGTATTTTGCACGCGAAGAGCTGTTGCATTTCCGCCAAATCAACAGCATGCTGCAGGGGCACCCTGACAGGGTGAAAGTTTCCGGAGTTGAAATTTCCACAGGTTCACTTGGAACAGGCCTTAGCGTTGGCAATGGCATGGCTTATGCCGGAAAGCTTGACAAGAAAACTTACCACGTATTTGTTCTCTTCGGCGATGGGGAATTGCAGGAGGGGCAGTGCTGGGAAGCAATCTGGAGCACAGCCGCATTCGGGTTTGACAATGTGACTTTAATAGTTGACCGCAATAATTTGCAAAATGACGGGTGGGTTGATTTGGAAAAGGATGTAGAGCCGCTTGACAAAAAGTTCGGGGCATTCGGCTGGAAAGTCATCAAAATCAACGGGCACAAATTTGAAGAAATCATCCCCGCGCTGCAAAAGGCACGTGCGTCAAAAGGCAAGCCGGTGTGCATCATCGCAAAAACAATTAAGGGCAAGGGCGTAAAGTTCATTGAAAATGACCCTGATATGCACGGCAAGGCGCTCACGCAGGAGCAGTACATTAAGGCATTGAAGGTGTTAGAATAATGAAATATTTTATTTGCGAAGCCAAGTCCAGTGAAACTGGGCTGTCGCACCCATCCCCTCACGGGGATTCAGTGGTTTTGCGAGAAACCACCGAAACAGACGAAACTGTTGCGCAGGAGCAGTACATTAAGGCATTGAAGGTGCTGGAGTAAAAAAATAATTTGGAAAGATGGCATTTATGGCAGTTGAGATAAAATACAAAATCGGCGACAAGGCAGCAACTCGCGACGGGTACGGGGACGCCCTGCTTGACCTTGGCCTGCACCATACGGACATTGTCGTACTTGATGCCGACCTTGCCAAGAGCACGAAATCGATTTTGTTTGGCAGGAAATTCCCCGACAGGTTCAAATATGTCGGTATCTCTGAAGCCGATATGGTTTCAATGGGCGCGGGGCTTGCCCGCTGCGGCAAGGTCCCGTTTGTTAGCACCTTTGCGTCCTTTTTCAACAGGGCAATTGACCAGATACGGGTGAGCGTTGCATACTCGCGCACTAACGTGAAAATGGTCGGAAGCCATGGCGGGATAATTACCGGCGAAGACGGTCCAACGGGGCAGGAAATATCCGATATTGCAATAATGAAATCCATCCCTAACCTGAATGTATTGGTGCCCGCGGATTATTACGAAACGGTTGCCTGCACGCGCGCAATGTATGAGAATGAGGGGCCGGTGTATATGCGCACCGTGCGCGAGAAGACCGGCATTCTCTTTGACAAAATCCCTGAATTTGAATTCGGAAAGGCGCAGGTGCTGCGCGATGGCGCTGATGCGGCCATTATCGCAATCGGGCCACTGGTTGCAGAATCAATGAAGGCAGCCAAAATGCTGCATGAAAAGGGCGTTTCTGTTTCAGTATTGGATTGCGCTTCGATTAAGCCAATTGATTTTAAGGCAATTGAAAAAGAAGCAAGGAAAAACTGGGTTTTTAGCGCAGAGGACGGGGTGGTTCATGGCCTTGGCGGGGCGGTTGCGGAAATAATTGCACAAAAAAATTTCGGCTGCCGCCTTGCAATGATTGGCATGGGCAACTCGTTTGCCGAATCCGGAAAATCGGCTGAACTGTACAAAAAATACGGGTTCGATTCGGAATCCATTTGCAGGAAGGTGTCGGATTGCATAAAGGGGGGAAAGAAATGATAGTGGTGCTGAAAAAGGGAGTAGGCCAGAAAGAGATTGACAATGTCTCTGAAATGATTAAAAAGGCGGGGTTAAAACCGCACATCTCAATCGGGTCGACAAAAACAATAATTGGCATAATCGGGGATGAATCCAAAATAGACAAGGAAGTGTTAGAGAGCCTTGGATATGTCGAGAGCGTCATGCGCATACAAAAACCATACAAGCGCGCCTCGCGCGAAATGCACCCTGACAACACCATTATTGATTTGGGCAGGGGAGTAAGGGTCGGTGGAAATGAAATTGTGATGATGGCAGGGCCATGCAGCGTTGAGAGTGAGGCGCAGATATTTGATATTGCACAAAAACTCAAGAAGATGGGTGTTCGGGTAATGCGCGCATCGGCATACAAGCCACGCACTTCGCCTTATGCATTTCAGGGCCTTGGGATAAAGGGCCTTAAAATGCTGGATAAGGTAAGAAAAGAAACCGGTTTAATTGTTGAAACAGAAGTAATGGACACGCGAAACGTAGAGGAAGCCGCAAGACATGTGGATATGCTCCGCGTGGGGGCGCGCAATACCCAGAACTTTGACCTTTTAAAGGAAGTTGGCAGGGTGGACAAGCCAATAATTTTGAAGAATGGTATTTCAACAACAGTTGAAGAATGGCTTTTTGCCGCAGAGTACATAATGAATGAGGGCAACAATAATGTAATTCTCTGCGAGCGCGGGATTAGAACTTTCGAGCCTCTCACGCGCAACAGCCTCAATTTCGGGGCAATACCGATAATAAAGGAACTCACTCACCTGCCAATAATTGTTGACCCGTGCCACGCAGCAGGCATGCGCGGACCGATACCTGCCCTTAGCAAGGCGGCAGTTGCAATCGGTGCGGACGGACTTTTAATTGAGGTGCACTCCGACCCTGAGAACGCGGTCTCGGACCAGGCGCAGCAGCTAAAGCCGGCGGACTTTGAAAAACTCTATGCCGAACTAAAGCTTGTGGCAAAGGCGGTTGGAAGAACGCTTGTGTGAAATATTTAACTAGCCCTCGGTGGGTCTATCTTCTTATCATGCGCCTCATCATCTGCCGCCACGGCGAAACCGACGAGAACATGCAGCGAAAGCTCCAGGGCAGGCTTGAGACATCGATAAATGCGAGGGGAAAGTGGCAGGCAGGGCTTCTTGCACAAAAACTAAAGGATGAGGATTTTGATTATGTTTTCTGTTCGCCGCAGAAGAGGTGCAGGGAAACAATTTCGCAAATAATGAAGTTCCATCCGAAAAATAAAATAGTTTACCGGGATGAACTGATGGAAGTATCGCTCGGCAAATATCAGGGCATGGACCGGCATGAGATTGAGCAAAAATTCCCCGGCGACTGGATTGAGCGGGTTGACAACAAATACAAATTCGTGCACGAGGGCGGGGAGAGCTACAAGCAGGCGGATGATAACAGGATAAGGCCGCTTCTCAGGGAATTTTCAGAGAAATATTCAAGCAGGAAAATATTTGTTCTCACGCATGGCGGGATTTGCAGGCTGCTGCTCGGCAATCTTTTGGGCCTTGAGGGAAATGAGAAGATGAAAATAGAGCTGCCAAACGAGTGCATTTATTATGTTGATTATCTGCCGCACAAAACCGAAGTGAAATTCTATCTTGTTGAGGGCAAGAAGCAGGGCAAGGGCTATCTTACCAAACCAAAGTATGAAGAAATGGAAAAAAGCCGTGATTGAACCAACAGGGCTTTTATTCAAGTCCGGTCCAACACTATTCTAGAGCAGATTTTCAGAAGCTTGTTGTGAAGATGCGTGAAAAAGGGTTTTACACGCCGCAAGTTCAGCGTTCGGTTGATTGGTCTGCTTACACTCTCAATCAAATTAATGATTTGATGGATACGCTGAAATTTATTCGAACAGAAGTTGATAAAGTTCATCAACTGCGGGAAAACAATTCTGTTGGAAGGCCCGCAACAGATGCGGGTGATTTGGCGAAGGCGATTTTTGTTTGTTGAAATGATTGGCATTCCTGAAAGAAAAGCCGAAGGGTGGATTGTGTTGATTGGGCGCCAATAAGCCAGGTTATGCATGCCGCGCATTAATTCTGCAAGTAGTTCCAATAATCTATATCATCCGCCGAATATGCCGCCGAGCCTGCTTACGTTAAAGAAGTTTGAGAACTTGCTTGATTCATCCTCAAGCTCTTTGGCTTGTTCATCCAGTGCGGAAAGTATTTCGGTATCATTCACTCCGCTGTTTGCAAGTTTTTCCTTTATTGCTTTGAGTTTTTCGGACCTTTCCTTTATTTTCTTGGCATAATCGCCATTGCCGAACAAATAACTTAATGTATCAAGTTTTTTCTTCTCATCGGCAGCCTTTTCAACAGTGTCCCCAAGCTGGTTTGCAAGTGCAGGGTCGCTGTCAAAAAATTTTGACACAACGTTCTGGAATTTTTCAGTTGCAACTTTTTCAGCCTTTATGACCCCGAATTGCCTGAACATTTGTGAAACGAGGTCTGTGGATAATTTTTCAGGGTTTTCAATTGATGATTGGCAATTATTCGCGGCATCTGATTTGGCGGCGCACATAACTGCCGCTTCTGCCTTGCATTTTGCAAACCTCACTTTAATGCCGCTTATTTCACCCGTAATGCGCGAAGCCATCTCCTTGCACCTGCCGGTTAAGTTTTGCATCATATCAAACGGAGGCGTTTGAACAAAACTGTCAACAATTTCATCATCACTCATCTCGCATAAAGCCTCCGGATTAATTCCTTGTCTTGGGCCAAAGCCGGATTGCCCCTGGGGCGGATCATAATTTCCCTGTCCGAATCCCTGGTTGCCATAACCCTGTTGACCTGAAGGGCCCTGCGGGACACCACCTTGCCCTCCATAACCCTGCTGCCCATAACCCGGAGACACATAGTCTTGCTGCCCATAACCCGAAGGCCCATAGCCTTGCCCCGGGTAGCCCTGTTGGTCAGATGACCCGTCAGTAGGCGGGTACCCTTGTCGCTGCCCAAAGCCTTGTCGAGGCTAAGAATTATTTCCAGGATAACATTCCTTGGGGTAATTTACTGACCCCCGTTGACCG
>CAZEBH010000024.1:0-14625 GCA_964510425.1 uncultured archaeon
CACACAAATGCGCAAGGTAAACGCCTCACGCATAACATTGCGGTTTTTGCCACCTAATACGCGGCAAAAATAAAAGGGAACTTTCCGGCCAGACACACTAAAGAAGGCCGGAAAGCTTCCCGAATTTACGGTTTTTCCAAAAAAAATGGAGAAATAAAAAGAAATGCGCCGCCTGCAAGTCAAAACTACATGGATGCAGGCAGGTCGCTCTTATATTATTTTTTTATCAGAAAAATGTTTCAAAACTAATTTTTCAAACAAATAAATCACAACTACCACGCAGAACATTTCCGCAATAATCACTGTCCACGACACGCTAAAAACCTGTGGCTGCAATGTGAAAGTATAATACCCTAGCCACACAGAAATCGGGTCGAAAAGAAACCCCGCATAGAGCGCGCCAAAAACCATTTGCAACCGAAAACACTTCAAATGGAAGCGCGAAAAGCGGGGTGAAACATCCGAGCAAAAAATAATGCCGCGGCTCTGCCCGTCAAAATAAAAAATCGGCATTAGCGGCGGAAGCGTCAGGATTTTTGCTGAAACCAACATAACATACTCTTTTGTCTGATGACCTTTGTGTCCCCTTACACGAAGGTCTCCAGCCTTGTTGGGTAGTTTACGGGAATTATCTTTTTATTTTTCTTGGGTGCGCTTTCGCACACAACACTTTTCTTTCCCCTTAACACTTTTCTTTCCCCTTAACACTTTTCTTTTTGGTACAGCTTTTTCTTTTCTTGTCAAAGAAAAGAAAAAGGTGTGGGAGCGCCCGGATTCGAACCGGGGTCGCAGAGTCGTTCGAACCTTAAAACAAAAATTTCGTCAACGAAGTATACACTTTTCTTTTCCGTTAACGATTTCATTGCAGAGCATTGCTCTGCGATGCATCGCACCCAACAGGGTGCAATGTCTTTTCGTGTCACCTTGCAGAGCCTTTTGCTCTGCGAGGCCTAGCACCCCAAAGGGTGCCAGGACGAAAAGAAAAGGGTTACCCGAACCCTGAGTCCTGGACCAGGCTAGACTACGCTCCCAAAACGCCCAGTTTATACCGAAAAAACTTCGGTGGCGTTCACAAGACAAAATTTGCATGAAAGGCTTAAATACCCAAATGAACTAACATTTATTCTGTTTTTAGGAAATAAAATAATAGGGGGATTATCTGTGGATGAGAAGTTTCTTGCTGAGATAAGCGATAAGTCCAGCACAGAGCGCTTTTCCGATATTCCGGCAGGATATGTAAATGGAAAAACCAAGTATGTAATCATTACCGGTTCAGTAATGAGCGGCATTGGCAAGGGAATTTTCTCATCATCCCTTGGAAAGACATTGCAGGACAGAAGCCTGAAGGTTGCGCCGATAAAGGTCGAGGCATACCTTAACATAGATTCAGGCACCCTTAGCCCATACAGGCACGGCGAAGTGTTTGTGCTGGATGATGGAACCGAAACCGACATGGATTTGGGTTCGTATGAACGGATGCTTGATGCGAATCTTACAAAGGACAATTTCACAACCCATGGGCAGATTTACAAAAGAATAATTGACAAGGAAAGGCTTGGCTTCTATCAGGGCCGGGATGTGCAGTACATCACCCATGTCACGGGCGAGACAAAATTGGTTCTGCGAAACCTTGCCATGAAATCCGGGGCAGATATTGTGCTAATTGAAATCGGGGGCACCGTTGGGGATTATGAGAATTTGTTTGCAATGGAGAGCGTGCGCGAACTTATTTATGAAGAGGGGGCGCAGAACTGCTGCCTTGTGAATTTGACATATATACTTGAACCGCATCATCTCGGCGAATTCAAAAGCAAGGCGGCGCAGCTTGGCCTTCGCCACCTCATGAGCCTTGGATTGCAGCCCGATGTTGTCGTGTGCAGGAGCGAGAGGCCGATTACCGAATCAATTAAGGAAAAAATTTCGATGAATGCCAATGTCCCGGTTGAGCGTGTGTTCAACACATATGATGTGGGCAACATTTACGAACTGCCACTCTTTTACCGCGAGCAGGGAGTTGACGAGGCAATCCTTGATGTTTTGGGAATGAAAGACAGGCACAGGGTGAATGGCAGCAAGAGCCTTCGGGAGTGGACGGCAAAAAATAGCGCCGAGTTTGCAAGAGAGGTTACAATAGGCATTGCTGGAAAATACACCGGCACAAGCGATACATATATCAGCATTGTAAAGGCGCTTGAGCACTGCTCCGCCGCACTCAAAACCAAGGTGAAAATAAAGTGGATTGAGGCAACTGAAATTGAAAATGGCAAGAAAAACATTGATGCGGAAATGTCTGGCGTTGACGGAGTAATAATTCCCGGCGGGTTTGGGATACGCGGAATTGAGGGCAAGGTCAGGTGCGCAGGTTTTGCGCGCAGGAACAGTGTGCCCTTCCTCGGGATTTGCTACGGGTTCCAGATGGCTGTTATTGAATTTGCGCGCAATGTGTGCGGGATAACTGCCGCAAGCACCGAAGAAGTCAAGAAAGATCCCGCAAACAATGTAATTTGCATCCTGCCAGAGCAGGAGGAAGTCACAGGGCTTGGGGGGACGCTGCGCCTTGGAGGATTTGATATTAAGGTCAGGAAGGGAACAAAAGCTTACGAACTATACGGCAAAAAAGGGAGCGTACGCGAGAGGTTCAGGCACCGCTTCAACGTGAACACCAAATTCATTGAAATCCTTGAAAAGAACGGATTGGTATTTTCAGGGATGGCTCCCGAAAAGAAAATAATGCAAATTCTTGAGTTGCCAAACCACCCATATTTCATAGGAACGCAGTACCACGCCGAGTTCACTTCAAGACCGTTAAAGCCCAATACGCTTTTTTTGGGGCTGGTTAAGGCTGCAATTGAGAAGAAATTCGGGAAGAAATAAAATTTAAAAAATTAATTTGACTGCACTAGTTTATAATCAAAAGGTCAATCGCCGGCGGGGCCTTTGAAACCGGGTGGTCTTTTACTACTTGAAGTGAATTGTTTTTTGGTTCACTATAACAGGGCCGCGCGCTTGCTTTGGCATTTGGATTTTTCTTTTTGGCGTCACAAAATTCACATCTTCTTCGTTTTCCACTTGCCACCCTCGGCAAGATCGCCAGCCATTTCCTCGTCCTCTTTAGAAACCGGAAGATTGTACTCGTCTTTTCCGGAATACACGCTCTGCCTAGCCGATAATTTTGATTTCACAAGCAGCACTGCGCCAAGTGCAAGGAGAATGCCCACAATAACAAGCAGTGCAAACCCGAAAGGAACAGCCATGCCGGAAACCAAATCTACAAGCCCGCTTGAAGGCTGTTCTTTTGTTTGCTGCGCGAGAAGCGATGCACTTAATTTTTTATGTTCGCTTTCAAGCCCGCGGATTTTTTCCTCGAGGGGCTTGAGGGATTGTGCAATCGCGCGGTTGGAATCAAGCGATGCGCGGTTTATGCGGCTGCCAAGCGAATTGATGTCCGCATCATGCCCCGCAGCCCTTTGGTTTAGCGAAGTTATCTGTGAATCTATATTGCCCTTGTCAGAATCCGTGAGCGGCGCAAAGGCAAAAACATCGGCCAAATCAGAAGAATTTTCAGAGGCTGCTGAAATTTCATGCCCGCCGTTTTGCAATCCGAAGTGCGAAACATACAGCACCAGCCCACTCGTTGAACTCGGGTCGTTGTCGTAGAGGAAGTATTTGAGAACGAACTGGCCGTTATATGGGTCTGCTGAAATCGTGCCGTTCGAGTGAACATCTAAAATAAGCGAACCGTCAACTTGAACAGAGGTTTTATTCCACTGGTCTGTTGGGTCAAATGAGATGCTAAAGCCCCATGAAGTGTTCTGCGGAACCGATTGCGGGACATCAATTGTAAGCGCGCTAGCGCTTGTGAAAAGAAAGGCGAAAACTGCCGCAAAAATGAATGCATTTCGCATGAATAAGAGTAAAGTTTTCCGGATTAATAAATGTTGGTTCGTTTGCCCTGCAAAACCAATTCTTCCTGCCCCTGCCCCGTTAGCCTTTATAACAAGGTCACCGCCAATTTTCCAATGGAACTTGAAAGGGTAAAAATCGGGGAAAAAGAGGTAATTCTGCTCGGCACCGCCCATATTTCCGAACAGAGCGTACAGGATGTGCGCGCGGCAATAGAATCTGAAAAACCGGATGTTGTCGGGGTTGAACTTGATTTTGCGCGCCTGCAGCAGCTAAAGCTCGGCAATAAGTGGCGCGAGACAAACATAGGCAAAATAATTTCAGGCGGCCAGACATACCTCTTTCTCTTCACCCTGCTTCTCGCGAATTTCCAGCGTTCTTTGGGCCAGAAAATGGGAATAAAGCCCGGCGCGGAGATGGCTGAGGCGGTAAAGATTGCCGAAGAAAAAGGGCTTGCAGTGATGCTGCTTGACCGTGACATCAACATCACGCTAAAGAGGGCAATGCATAGCATGAAAATGCTGGAAAAAATAAGGCTGCTCTACACGATAATTTCCGGGTTTTTCTCGAACGGAAAAACGGAACTGACCAGCGAAACAATTGAGAGCCTTAAGGAAAAGGATACCCTAAACCGCCTCATGCAGGAGCTTGCACGCGAAATGCCATCCATAAAAAACGTGCTTGTGGATGAAAGGGACTCCTATATTGCAAAGAGCATTGAGGGCAGCCCCGGAAAGAGAATACTTGCGGTTGTGGGCGCGGGGCATCTTGAAGGAATAAAGAGGCATTTTGGCGAGAAGGTTGACATGCGCGCAATTACCACAATTCCGAAGGGGACAAATTACATGAAAATAATCGGGCTTGCAATACCCGCGGTTTTTCTTGCGATAATCGGCGCGATACTTCTGACAAAAGGAACGGCAGTAACATTTACCGCAATCGCCTACTGGATACTTGCAACCGGTTTGCTCTCGGCGCTCGGGGTTCTCTTGGCACGCGGGCATCCGTTTTCCGTACTTGCGGCATTTTTCTCGGCCCCCATAACAACCCTCCATCCATTGCTCGCTGCTGGATGGGTCGCAGGCTATGTAGAAGCCAAGATGCGCAATCCTAAAGTGAAGGACTTTGAAAACCTGAACAATCTCAATTCTCTTGGCGATTTTGCAAACAATCAGGTGACGCGCATTTTGCTCGTGGTCGCGCTTGCAAACCTTGGGGCGACAATAGGGGTAATAATCGGCGTGCCGATACTGGCATCATTACTTGGTTAAAAGTGGAATAATAATTTTTGTCATTTTTTCTTAAGGTAAGGCAGCACGGTGCCGTTCTTCTCCGCTTCTGCAATCAGTTTTTTCGCATACAAAACCCTTTGCACTGAACCTATCAGCGCCACAACCGCAATCACCCAGAGGAAAATTTCAAGAATGTTCATCTGGAGCGCCTGAACCGAAAAGACAGAAAGCAAAATCCCCAAAATTAAAAGCAGCATGCGCTCGGAGTGCTCGCCAATTGCCGGCCAGTCCCGGTTGTCGGCAATTATTACAAGCGCGGCACGGGGCTTTGCATAGCTTGCAAGCATGGAAAAGCCAAGCGCGCATATTGCGGCAAGCGGGTGCAAAAATGCAGCACCGATGAATAAAATTATTTCAACGATTTTGTCAACCATTGTTTCAAAATAATTCCCAAAAAGCGTGGACTTGTCCTGAAGGCGTGCAACCGCACCATCAAACAAATCAATTGAAACTGCCAGAATAGAAAAGAGGAATGCAAAATAAAACTGCTGCTGGGAGAGAAAATACGCACCTGCAATTGCGAACGGGACTGCTGCTACGCTGAAAAGATTCGGGTTTATTTTCATTGCAGCAAATGGGTATGCAGCAATATTTACAAACTGTGAAATTGCGGGGCGGAATTTTCCAATCAAGCAAGGCACCTGCCAATTAACTCAATTTAATGTGAGCGAATATACTTAAAAACCAAAAGAATTCAATACTACTGCTTTTCATGAAAATAGCCTTTTTTGAAACCGAGAAATGGGAGCAGGCATACCTAACTGGGAGGCTTTCCGGGCAGCAGATTTCATTTGATACAAAAACACTTAGCCCGGCAAAAGCAAAAAAACTAAAGGACACAGAGGCCCTTGGAATTTTCATTTACTCGCAGGTGAATAAGGCTGTGCTTGATTTGATGCCAAAGCTTCGAATGATTGCCACAATGTCAACAGGGTTTAACCACATAGACATTGCCGAATGCAAAAAGAAGGGCATTGCGGTGTGCAACGTGCCGACATATGGCGAGAACACGGTTGCAGAGCACACATTCGCGCTGCTGCTCGCCCTCTCGCGCAAAATACATCTCTCATATGACAGAACGCAAAAGGCTGACTTTTCCGCAATCGGGCTTCGGGGGTTTGACCTCAAGGGAAAAACAATCGGCATTGTCGGATGCGGACACATAGGGCAGCACGTTGTGCGCATGGCGCATGGATTTGAAATGAATGTTCTTGTGTATGAAAAAAACCCGGATAGAAAACTTGCATCTGAACTAGGCTTTATGCCGGTAACACTTGACGAACTTTATTCAAAATCGGACATAATCACTTTCCACGCCCCTCTTAATGACAGCACCCGGTATATGTTCAACTTGGATTCACTCAAAAAGGTCAAAAAAGGTGTTGTGATAATCAACACCGCGCGCGGGGAAATTATAGACACAAAAGCGCTAATCAGGGGGCTTTCAAACAAAACAGTGGGCGCCGCGGGGCTTGATGTTCTCGAAGGCGAGTGCTTTATCCGCGAAGAAAAACAGGTCATTGACCCCAACTTTGCAAAGGAGTGCGATTTGCGCGCGGTACTGCAAAACCACGTGTTGCTCAAGATGCCAAATGTGCTCATCACGCCACACAACGCATTTAATAGCGAAGAAGCACTGCAGAGAATTTTGAATATTACTGTGCAAAATATCGCAGAGTTTTCAAAAGGAAACAAACTGAATTTGGTGAACCCCTGAAAATAAAAAAAGGTGAATAAATTATGGTTGTCTGCATCATCGCCCTTGTGGTTTTTGGAATACTTGGCATATTCTCCGCAACGCACCGCCCGCTTGCACTTGAGGCATTCGATTGCGTTTTCCGCAAAATGACCCTGCGCCCATGCAACACCGGGCTTGACAAGCGCCTGAAGATGATTGTTTCGATGAAGGTGATGAAGCATAGTGAAACCGCCGGCAAAATTTTACATAATCATTTTGAAACAATTTCACTTCTCTTCACGGTTATTTTCGCACTCAGCATTATCTACACCGGAATTGGAATTTACAACATCTGGGCATACGGGAACTGCAACGGTCCCGCGAGTTCGGAACTCTGCCTACTTAACCCTGAAACTTACTCCGGTACCAACCCGTTGCAGTGGCTCTTCCCGCCAAATCCTTCACAGGTAAAGCAGGTTTCAAATGCCGGGCTTCCCATGAAAGGCAACGCGGATGCGCCCATACAGATAATTGAGGTCGGGTGCTTTAGCTGCCCATTCACAAAGGCAACCGAGCCACTAGTTGAAGATGTGCTCAAAAAATACGAAGGCAGAGTGGCATTCTACTTCAAGTATTTCCCCCTGCCGCGGCATGATTACTCAACTGAATCAACCGAGGCCGTGGAGTGTGCGCGCGACCAGGGCAAATTCTGGGAATACAAGGATTTGCTCTTCAGAAGGCAGATTGAGTGCGTAGAGCAGCCGGGACAGGCGGAGCTTCACTCACTGAACATCGAATTTGCAGGGCAGCTCGGGCTTGATACGAATCAGTTTAGTGAATGCATGAACAGCAGAAAATACAAAACCTATGTCGAAACGCAAAAGCAGGAATCAATTGATGCCAGAATTTACGGAACGCCGACGTTTTTTATCAATGGGAAAGTTCTGGTGGCGCCAAAAACCATGGATGAGTTCTCGGCAATAATTGATGCGGAACTTGTGAAGTAAATTTTGTAAACCGCACCCTGAAAAAGTTGCCTTTGTATGGTTACCTATTTATTCATTTGAGCCCTCGCGGGGCACAATATATTCGCAGGGGCGGAGCCGGCGATGGCAAGCCCCTGAATTCGCTGAGCTTTGAACGGTTAAAGATATTTTTATGAGAAATAAGAAGTTTACTTTGAAAACGATATAAGATTGCTTCAATCCAAAGACAGGCTCACCTTAAGCGCAGTATCTACTTTTCTCATGGTTTCGGGCTTTAATGAGCCAATAATTTTTATTATTCTGTCTTTTGAAGAAATTGTCCTTATGTGGTTGCACAGAACTGCACTGTCCTTTGGAAGGTTCCCATCGCCTGCCGCCACATGCACGGTGAACGGATATTCTTTTTCCGATTTTGAAGTGATTGCGGCAATGATTATTGTAGGACTCACTTCATTTCCCTTGTTGTTTTGTATCACAAGGCATGGACGAGTCTTGCCCTGTTCGGACCCCTTCACTGGCTCAAGGTCAACAAGTACAACATCTCCGCGCTTAATAGTCATCCAAAAACCTGTCCGCCTCTTTGCTGACGTGCTTCATTTCATCTTCTATAGCCAAATCCAGAGCCGCGAGCTTCCTATAGCCTTCTACCATGAGCTTTTCCTTTTCCTTGCGGCTTATTGCCTTCTCCACCACTATTTTCTCATCTTCAATCTTCACGATAACCTTATCCTTCGGCTTTATCCCTTTGGCGACCCTCAAAGCCTTTGGCAATGTTATCTGGCCGCGTTCGCCAACAGAACTGACGCCTTCATACATGAAATCACCTACATATTATTTACATACCATACATATTTAAACCATACCAAGACTTCAGAGTGCCAATACGATGGCAACTTATTTCTGGGTTCTGCGAGATGGAATGGGCAACTTTTGAATTTGCGGAGCTTTTCACGGATAAAGATGCTTTTAAGTAAAAAAATAAGTGCCCATTAGAAACGATATAAGATTGCTTCAATTGACTGAAATATAGCTGCCAAATTCGCCTAACAGGTATATGTTTAAGATAAGGTTTGGCAACAGATACATCATGAAAAACGAAAAAGCTAGCATGCCTGTTTCCCTGCCAATAGTGCTCAGTAAGGAAGAAAAATGGTATGTGGCAGCATGTCCGTTGCTTGACATAGCGACACAGGGAAAAACAGAGAAGGAAGTGCGCGAAAACATGGAAGAACTCATCAACGAATATTTTGAAGACCCTGACACGCCAAAACCCTCATTCAATGACATGGTTTCAACATCGGTTTCAGTGATAAATATGCCGGTGAACGTGAGGGTTCAAAATGGGAAAGTTGCACCAGCTAAAACAGAATGAAGTCATAAAAATACTCGTATCAAACGGCTTTGTCCAGACAACGCTCAAGTAAGCACATCACTTTCAAAAAGACTGACCCTAGTGGAAACATCTTGACGACATGGGTTCCGCACCACAAGGAAGTAAGCGTGTTCGTGATACAATACATCATAAAGCAGACAGGCAAGCCAAGGGAAGAATTCTACTGAAAATTAATTAGAAGCACTTTTAGTCGAGAACAAGTCAAGGCAACCAACCAAAATTTGACCTTAAATTTTTTTCCCTTATTTGCTTCATTTCAGCCAATTTAGCCGCAGAATATTTTGGATGCAATTTTCGCATAAACTTGACACTTGTGGTTCTTGAAATAAAAGCCTGTTTACTTTCACCAGGAATGGGAAAAATAGACCATTGAGGGGCTGCAGTTAATTTTGACCAACGTTTAAGCGACCTGTAAAAACCAGACCTTTTCTGATGGTTAACCGGCGCCCCGTGTAGGAAATGCTTTTTCATATCAAATAATACATATTTTCTGAACTTAAAGATTTCCTAGTAGAATTCTGCTCTGACCCCGGATATAAACTTGGGACATAATAAGTATCCAAAAGCAGGTATTTATTTATTCACTGAGTACATCAAATCCGACGAGCACAGAAACAATTAAACACCCGAAACCTCTTCTACTTTATGCAATGCTTTCCGCAAAACTCCGCGACGATTTTCCCATACTGCAAAACCGCAAGGGGCTCATTTACTTAGACAATGCCGCGACAACCCTAAAGCCCCAGTGTGTAATTGATGCAATGAATTTTTACTACACACAGTGCACGGCAAACACCGGAAGGGGCTCACACCGGATGTCGCAGCAGGCAACGCAGATGTTTAATGAGGCACGCTTTGAAGTTGCAAAATTTGTGAATGCACGGGCAGATGAGATGGTTTTCACCCGCAACGCAACGGAGGGCATCAATCTTGTCGCGGTCTCACTTGAGCGGATGGGACATTTTAAACCGGGGGATGAAGTTGTGGTTTCTCTAATGGAACACCACGCGAATTTTATCCCCTGGCAGCAGCTCTGCGAACGCACTGGGGCAAAGATGCGAGTCGTGAAACTGAATTCTGATTACACACTTGACATGGATGATTTGAAATCAAAGATTTCACGCAAAACAAAAATGGTTTCAATTGCGCACGCGGCAAACACAGTTGGGTCAATTCAGGATGCCGAAAAAATCGGAAAAATCGCACATGAAAACGGGGCGCTGTTTTTGCTCGATGGCGCACAGAGCGTTCCACACATGGAAGTTGACGTGAAAAAAATCGGATGCGACTTTTTGGTCTTCTCCGGGCACAAAATGTGCGGACCCACAGGCATTGGCGCGCTTTACGGGAAAGCCGACTTGCTGGAAAAAATGCCGCCTTACAATTACGGAGGCGGAATGATTAGCAAGGTCTTGGTAGAAAAAACAGAATTTGCCCATCCACCGGACAAGTTCGAGGCCGGAACCACACCGATTGCCGAAGGCTTTGGGCTTGCAGAAGCCACAAAGTATCTGCGAAACGTGGGAATGGAGAATGTGCGCGAACATGACAAGAAACTCACGGCAAAATGCATCTTGCGGCTTGAAGAGATTCCGGGAATCAAAATGCACTGCCCGAAAAACGCACAAAAACAGGGCGGAATAGTGTTATTCGAATCAGGTTCACTTGATGCCGTGGACCTGGCAGTGGCACTTGACGAGTCCCGCAAAATCGCCATCCGAAACGGGATGCATTGCGCTGAACCGATGGTCAGAAGCATTAATCCAAAAGGATTGGCTAGGGCGAGCTTTTATTTATACAACACCATTGAAGAAATTGACACCTTTGCAGACGAGGTTATGGCCATAACAAGGGCATTCAAATAAAACGCAGCGCGTCAGCAAATAATTTTTCAGGCGCCACTTTGCAAAAAAAGAAGTACGTTTTTTAAACTAAACATCCTATTCATCCTAGTACAGCATATACAAAAGGAAACATCCCTTCTTTGGTGAGCGTGGGGATGCACACGCGCTTTTTGGCGCTTTAAAGGATTGGATTTGGTCAGGATGGGCGGATTTTCAAAATACACAGCGGCAACAAAAATACATCTTGCGCGCTCCGTGGAAAATAAAAAGTCCGCAAGGCTGTTCTCTTTTGGGTTTTCAATGCTCAATATTTTCCCGTATATGATGCTTCTCATTTTCGGACTTGCGGCAGGGATAAAGTTTGGTTTTTTTACAGTCAACAGGGCGCTTTTGGCACTGCTTTTGGTGCTGATTGCAATTTATTTTGCGCTGCCAAGAATGGCACAAAAAATTGAAACAGGCATTGCGGATTTGAAGGGCCGTAAATCATTGAAGGATTCCAATTTGCAAACATGATGAAGGTGAACGAAATGGAAGATGAATTTGCACATGAACTAGAGGAAATTAAAGAGGCCGAATCCGAAAAGGAGAAAATAATTGAACAGGCACGCATGGATGCCGGCAAAATGCTTGCCGAGGCTAACGCACAGGCCAAAAAAACCGGGGAAAAGGCTGGAGATGAGGCAAAAAAAACTGAGGAAGAAATACTTTCAAAGGCGCGCAAAGAGCTAGAGGCAAAGGAGAAGCAGATACTCTCAAAAGCCGCAAAAGAGGCAGAAGAAATTGGCGGAATGCAGGTGACTTTGCAAATGGTAAAAAAGGCACTTGAAAGTGTTATGGATTAAGATTTGGAAAAGTGAAAAAAAATGTTTTTCCCCGCAAAAATGTGCAAAGTCCGGCTCATCGGGCCAAGGGGCATGATGAAAAAAACAATAGAGGCACTTGAAGCCTATGGTGGGGCTGAAATAAAAAAGGTTTCAAGCGAAAAAATCGAATCCGCAAAACCGCTTGAAGGGCACAGCGGAAATGTTGGAAGGCTGCTCAAAATCGAGGCTCTTACGGGTGCACTTGAACCGAGGCATTCAACCGAAAGGTTCGGGCAAAAAAATATTATTGATTATCTCAAATCAAAAGAATACAGGCAAACCGAGGCGGAAATAACCGCAAATTCTTCCGAAATGGAGGCGCTGAATGCTGAACTGGAGAGATTAAAGGAGAGGAAAAATTCGCTCGCGCCTTTTTGCGGGCTTGACATTGATTTTGGCACGCTGCGGCCAAAAAGTGTCACGCTTGTGGCAGGGACAGTGCAGGTTCCAAAAAGGCAGCAGGTCGAAGCCGCACTTGCAAAGGTTTCGCAGGCCAAATGGATTATTGGCAACTTTTCCGGGAACGCGCTAATGTGCGTTGTTGCAATCAGGGCAGGTTGCGAAGCGGAGCTCGAAGATGCCGCCAAAGCCGGTTTTGAAAGGGTGCAAATACCTGAAATGTCGGCAAAGCCTGCAGCGGAAATCGAAAAGATTGATGGAAAAATTTCCGGAATTGAAAAACAGAAATTATCGCTTAAAAAGAGGCTTGATGCAATCTCAAAGCATGGCTATACAAAGCTTGCGGCGGCAAAGGAATACCTCGAAATTGAAACCGCAAAATCCTCCGCCGCGACATCCTTTGGCAGCACGCAACACTCTTTCATTTTTGAAGCGTATCTGCCAGAAAAAAAATTCCCGGAGTTCGGCTCTTTTGCACACAGGAAGTTTGCGGAAAAAATCGGGCTGATAAAAATTTCTGGTTCAGATCTTGAACACAGGCACGAGGAGACACCAACGCTTCTTGAGCACCGCGGGCAACTTGCCCCGTTTGAGTGGATAAACAAGTACATGTCAGTACCTAAGAGCAATGAACTGGACCCGACACTGATATTCCTGGTTTTTTTCCCGCTTTTCTATGCAATGATGGTCGGGGATTTCATTTATGGCATAGCATCATTTCTGCTCGCGAGATTCATTGTCAAAAAAGTTTCCGAGGACAACATCCTAAAGCCGGTTGGAATAATCTGGATGTGGAGTGCAATCCCCACAATAATATTCGGGATTATTTACGACGAATTTGCAGGGATGCCGCACACCGAACTGCTGCACAAATTCTTTGGCCTTGAAAATGTTGTCCTATACCACGGAATAGAGAGGCTGCACAATGTCCAGTTCCTTCTTACCGCGACAATTCTGCTGGGGGTTGTTATTGTGTGCGCGGGATTTTTGTTTGGATTCATCAATGCCACAAGGCACGGGGACAAAAAGCACGCCCTTGCAAAATTCGGGTGGTTTGGCGTGGTTGCATCGGGAACTGTTCTGATAAGTGGCGCTATGTTTGGCGCATTCGCCCCTTTGTGGGTCAATGCCGCGGCAATAGCCCTTATCGGCTCATTTATCGCAGTAATCAGGGCAGAAGGCCTGATTGGGTTAATAGAACTTCCAAGCGTTGTTGGCAATGTGATGTCATTTACAAGAATACTGGCAGTTGGCCTTGTCGGGACTCTGATAGCCCTGATACTAAACAATCTGATGTTCCCTTCACTTGACAAAGGTCTTTTAATAATCATTATGCTCCCGATTTACCTTGCAGGCCATCTCTTCAATGTGGGCCTTGCAATGTTCGAGTCTTTTATACAGGGCGCAAGGTTAAATTTTGTGGAAATGTACTCGAAATTCTACGAGGGCGGGGGAAGGGAGTTCTCGCCATTTAGGCTTAAGAGGAAATATCTCAGGGACTGAAAAGGAGGTACACAAAATGGCATTACTTGAAACTGAAGGCGCAAAGGCAATCGCCGCCGCAATAGCAATATTTGGCGGGGCAATTGGAACCGGCCTTGCACAATCAGGGATTGGTGCAAGCGCAATGGGCGTAATAGCAGAAAAGCCGGAACAGGCTTCGAAGCTGCTGGTATGGCTGGCAATACCGGAGTCAATCGTAATATTTGGCTTCATAGTGGCGGCAGTGCTGCTCTTCCTCTAAAGGAAACAGCACCGTCAAATATATCGAAAACGGGGTTTTAGGGAAAGTAACCTGCAATTATAGTGGAAGGAAAGATTTGAATGGGACTTGAAAACTTAAGAAAAAGCCTTGTGGAAGTAGCCAGAACAGAGGCTAAAAAGATGCTCTCTGAAGCGGAAAAAAATGCCTCGCAGGCAACTATGCAGGCTACCGAAAGGGCCGCCGAAATCAGGGCGCGTGCCCGCGAAAGTGCAAACGAGATGGCGCAAGCCGAAATGAATGAGCGCACTAGTTCGGCAACGCTAAAGGGCAAGCGGCTCATTGCTGAAGCCATTGACAAAAAGATGCGGCAGGCCCTGGAAACGGCATGGCAGGAATTTTCTAAGCTGCCCGAATCCAGAGAATATGAAAAAATTATGAAAAAACTCATCACCCCAGCAGAAAAGGAACTTGGGGCAAACGCTGTTGTGCAGGTAAATAAGGCTGATGAAAAACTCGCGAAAAAATTACGTAAAGGAAAAGGATTTGATCTGGAAGATTT
>CAZEBH010000025.1:0-14236 GCA_964510425.1 uncultured archaeon
GCACTGGTTTACCAACAGCAAAAAAACGAGCGCGCGTGCTGTTGCTTTGGGTTATTACATTTCATGCGGCCCGATAATCCTCTCAGATGCCGTTTCAGCCGAAGTTGTAAAATCAATTCCCTTGCAGAGCCTGCTGCTCGAAACCGATTGCCCCGTGCCTTTTATGGGAAAGTCTTCGGACCCTTCATGGATTCGAATGGTTTGTGATAAGGTTGCAGGCATCAAAGGCATCGGCCCAAAAGAGGTCGAAGATGCCACAACAGGCAACTTTTTGGCGCTTTTCGGGAAATAGGTTTAAAATACGTTTTTAGGGGCTCTTTTTTATGGCACTGACAACAGTTTTTCTCGGGGTGCTGATACTCTCGCTTCTGATGGGTAACGCGCTTCTTTTCTTTTTCGGCTCCAAAAAAGGCACAGCGGCGCCAAAGCAGAATTTGCAGGATGGAATAAATTCCCCCTCCATAACCCAGCAGGATGATGCAAACGTCCATTCGCAATTTTCAGATGCAAGAAGGCTTATTCCAATCGAGACAAAAATCGAGCTCGCTCACCGGAGAATTCAGGATCTTGAGCAAAAAAGCCAGTCCTCAAAATCCAACGGCGAAGCGCTTGGCGATGAGGCGCTGCGCCGTAAAATCGAAAAACTTGACAGTTTCCGCTCCATTGCTGAATCAGAACTCATTGGCATTAAGGAGATTTTAGTGGAGCTTCAGAACAGCAACATGACAGTAAAAGCGCGCACATATAAAAAACAGCAGCCGGAAAAGGATATTCCCGGCGAGAAGATGCGCAAGATGATTTATAGGTCCCCCTCTCCGTAAATTCGCGCCAAATCATTTTTCAGTTTTCGTGTTCCACGTTTTCCTCAAGGCTTTGTCGGATGAACTGTTGCGCAAATGCTTTGCAACAATGCTTGCCGCGCCGACAACCGGCTCAAGGTCATCTGCCTTTGGCAGGAATTCTATTTTTTTGTTTGTTGTTTTCATGGGCGCACCATCGGCAATTATTTTTGCCACGCCAAAAATGGAGAGAAATTCAGAAATTTGGTCCATGGCGCGCGCCTCTATTTCATTGAGGTTAATTCCACTGTTGCGCGCAAGGTCAATTAACTTCGCGTTCAGCACAACAGAAACAGAGCCTAACATTTTTTCCGAGACGATTTTTTCTTTTGCCGCGATGTCGGTTGTTTTTTTGCTGTCCCGTATCTCCCGCAGCGAATTGGTGTCGGCCAGCACTCCGGTTATTACCATCGGTCCGCTTTTTTCCCCGCGTCCTGTTTCATCAATTCCAATTACGAGTTCTTGTGCAAGCCCCATCATTGCAAGTATTTCGTCCTTGACTTTTGCCGCACCGGCGCCCTGTATCGAGAGCTTGCCGGAATCATAGAGTGTTATTGTGCACCCGTCCTTTTTGGCGCGCAGTTCTTCAAAATAGTTAGTGGTTGCGCCCTGTTCAAAGCCGGCGAGGATTTTCTTTATTTTTTCCTTTTCGGATTTTCCGAAGTTGAGTGTTTCCTGCATGCTTTTGCCCTGAAAATAGTATGCTCCCCATCGTATTAAATTTGCCCATTCAGGCCCTTTTTAAATACCTTTTTTGGGGTGTTCTTTTATGGACTCAAAGCAGATTGGGCTTTTGGTTGCCGTGTCCGGGCTTATCCTTACGGTTTACGAGTTGTTTTTTTCATATTGTTCAAGGCGCATTGGGGATTTGTGTTTCTTTCCTTTCTCGGTTTCGGAACCCGGTATAGGGCTTCCATGGCTTTCAATTGCCGTGCTTGCTTTTGGTGTGTTAATTTACTCGGGGGCGCTTTCACAGGAAGAGAATAAATCTGGCGATGCAGGGTAGTAATGCCGCGGCATTTTTTATTGCTTGAAAATGCCTACAAATATCTGGCAGAACCTCTGCTTTGATGCCCTGAGCACAATTTTCCCATTCTTTGTCAGGCTATAGTTGATTGTTTTGCCGTCTTTTTCCTCTTCGGTTATAAGCCCGCCTTCCTTTAGGTATTTGAGTGCAGGGTAAATTGTTCCAGGGGATGGGCGGATGCCCTTTCTTTTCTCAAGTTCATTGGCTATTTCCTGGCCGTGCATGCTTTTTTTCGAAAGCAGAAAAAGCACAAGAAAACCCAGCATGCCGCGCATATCGCAGCAGCCATCGTCTTCTTCGTGTTTTTTCATATGAATCAAATAGCTTGTATTTGCCCTTATATTTTTATCTTTCTCATTTGCAACTAGAATCCGAGTTTTTCCTTGACAAGTATAAGCCTTATCCTGCCCTTTTGAAACTCCCTTTCAATTATGACCCACTTTCCAAGCGTTGACCCGGATCCGTATACTTTTTTTGCCCTTTCATTTTCGAGCGGGAAAACGTGCTTCTTAACCCTTTTGATTGCCTCTTCAAGGTTTTTTGCAATCTTGTTTGTCCCCGCGACCAGTATGACATTTTTTGCGGCGAAGGGGTATGCGCTAACCCTTGAACCCGAGGCGTCAACAGATACGAGTTCTCCGTTTTCCGAAATTGCATTGACGCTTCCGAGAAAATATTCGGCTGCCGATGCAGCGCGCCTGATATCCGCCCTTTTCTGGGGGTCATTTTCCGCTGCAACCTTATCCTGCATATTTTTCCATGGGTGCTTGCCAGAATTCAGATAATCCATAAAGCCGATTTCTGTTAGGGTTGCGGAGGTGCCATTCATAACTTCTGCGCCCCCAGGTATCATGCCCTTTATCTTTTCAAGCGCCTCTTTGCCGTTATTTACCACAAATACCTCTATGCCCCTTTCTTTTATCGCCTTGGCTGTGCTTTCAGCCATTTTCTCATCCGCCAATTTTTCCCAATTTTCAGTCATGCAACCACCCCGTGCCTCTGGATATATTGTGTGTACGATACATATATAAGGACGATTATTTACATATCGTATAACCGATATAAGTTTTTTCGGGAAATACGGGTACTGGAGGTATCGAAATGAATTGTGGAAGTTCGTGCGGCTGCACAGACAACTCCGGTGTGAGGAATTTCCTCACAAAGGATGAGAAAATAGAGATGCTCAGGGAGTACAAAGAAACCCTTGAGAAGGAAGCAAAAGGGGTCGGGGAAAGGATTAAGGATCTGGAAAAGAACAACTAATTCCTTTTTTTGGGCCTGGCCACTCTAGGCCCGCCACCCCTTTTTATTGGGTTGTTTCCTTTTTTGGCGTTTGATCATTTTGTGTATATGTTGTCATGGTGGTCGAAGTCTTTGAAAATGATTTTGTCCTCTTTTTTTCTATATTCAAATGTGAGCACGAAGTGGCCTATATGGACGCGTTTGGAGTCCTTCATGTCATGCCGTAGGTTTTTGTAGTGTTCAACGTCGGGTGTTTGTGTCACTTCGTCGATTTTCTTAATTACTTGCTCGTAGAGGGGTTTGTCTTTTTTTGATAGTTTTGCAAGTGACTTTAATAGTGAGGGGAGGATTTCGTGGGAGCGCATCCTTTTACCCTTCGACCAGTTTTCTTAGTTCGCCAATGTTTTTGAAGGGTATTCCTTTTTCTTGTTCAAGCTTGGCGAGTTTTTGCAGGTATTCGGGTTTCAACGGAGTTTCGAGCAGGTTTGAACCGTACTCCATTACGACAAGTGAAATTGCTTCGCTTTTTGTCTTTAATTTGTGTCTTGCCTTTACGATATTTAAAATCTGATTGGCTTTTTCCGGAATTTCTACCATTGCCTGCACCATAAAATCACCCACACTTTTAATATATATTATATATATGCCAAATATATAACTACTTTTCCACCCATGTTATTCTATTTTGTTCGGGGTTTTTTCCTTCTTTTGGCGTGCTGAATTTGAATTTTTGGGAATTATAGTGAACCGTTTTAATTTTTTGAACATTTCATTGCGGTTCACTAAAATAGCAAATGGCTTGTGAATTGTTAAATTATTTAAGCCATTTGCTATAGGCGAACGCGTTTTTTATTTTTTGCAATATGCGCCGAGGCATTTTACCAATATGGTTGCATAGCTTCCCTTTCGCAGTTCAAACTTGAGCGTGCAGTTCCCTTCGGCAAATTTTGCCGACACTTTTTGTGCGTTGAAAAATGTTTTTCTCTCAAGTTTTGTCCTTCGCGGGAAAACCGGCACTATTGTAATTTTTCGCTTTATGCCGCGGGCGCTGAATTTAACCGGAAACTCAACGGAATTTATTTCAATAAATCCCTGCTCCCTTGCATTCTGTTTTTTTATCCCTTCAGAAAGACTTCTGTTGAACTCTTCTGCCTGAAATGCCCGGCATGCAATTGAAACCGTTTTGCGCTCAAGGAGTATCACTTCCTTTTTGAAGTCATTGCTTTCGAGAAGCGCCCGAAATATTGCCTTTTTGCTGTTTGGCATTTCAGGGTGTTCTGCGAGTAAATCCCATCTGCCCCAGTTTTCAGATATGTGTTTTTTTATCGCGGCGGATTTTTCGGATTCCTTTCCCGAAATCTCCGTGAGCGCGCATTTCATGGCACCTTCCCAATTTCCTGCAAAGAGGCATTTTCCTAATTTTACGCTAAGCGGGCTAAATCTCTGGTCATCAAAATAGTTGGGAAAATCGGTTTTGCTAATTTGCGCAATTGTTTTTTGCTCGTTTCCGGATACCCCCTCCAATTTGAGGGTAAACCGGTTTGCCGAATGCATGCCGACGTATATTTTCTCATGGCTCATTCCCCTGAATTCAAGTTTTATTTTAGCGTTTTTGGGTGGTGCGAGTTCTTTTGCGGAGCAGACCCATTGCCTCGTGGATGCGTTTGCGTCTTTGAGGCCGGAAAATGAGACGTGTGTCTTGTTTTCATTTTCCAGAATTTTCACGGCATTTGCAGAATCAATTCCCCTTTTTTCCATAATGTAGTAGTAATATTTTCCACCCATCAGTTCTGGTCTTAGGATTTCCTCAACAAAGAACGTTTCGGGGCTTTTGGTAAATTTCACAATCAATTTATACAGCACAGGGTTAAAAGTGCTGTTGGGGGGCATACATTAACACAAAACTACCCTTTAAATACTTTAACGTGAATAAGTTAATCTAATGGCTACTAAAGTTCCGACCAAAAAGATTAGAAAGGAAATCCGCTCCCTTCGTAAAGGGCTTAGCGCGGAGAAGAAAAAATCCGGTCAGCTAAAGAAGGGAATTGCCGCAGTGAAGAAAAGGGCAGCAAAAACGGTTAGAACTGTCACGGCAAGAACCTCTAATTTGAGTTCTGAAATGAATCGCCTCAAGACAAATTTGCAGGAGCTTGCAAAAAAGAAGACCCCAAAAAAACAGCTTTCTGAGTATAACCTTTTCATGAGGCGCCAGCTAAAGGACGGCAAGAGCTTTAACCGCGCGGTAAAACTCTGGAAAGCGTACAAAAGGGGGGCTCCGATTGTCAGAACAAGGGCAATTAGCAAAACAGTTACAAGGCCAAGGGCTATAACAAAAATCCGCACAGTTATCCGCAGAGTGCCGGTTACAAAGATGCGAACAATCAGGTCAGGGTTTGACAGGCAGGTGCTTTTGGGTGAAATGCGCGATATACTCTCAGAGTTCAATTCAGATTTAGGTGCAAATGTTCAGGAGCTAAAAAAAGCCATGCGCGAGAGCGGTGCAAGAGCAACGGACGAAAATGCATCTATGTCCGATGAGCGCGTTGCCCTTGAGATTCTTTCTGTTTTTTTCCAGGAAGTTCACCGGCTTGGCCTTAAACGTAGGCTTGAATTAAGCGATGTTGTAGATTCCTATTTTGATACTCTTTCAAAAATCAAGGGGCGTAAGGAACTAGATGCCCAAGCACAGGCAACATCTGTTTCAGATACTCTGTCTTCGCATAAATGATGCAATTGCGTTCGATTTTTTCAAATTTTACTTCAAAAATCTGTTTTTTATTTGCTTAACAAATGTTTTATAACAAAATACCACAAAAGGCTTGTCGTTGCTGGTTTCCACAGACTCAACCAGTGCCTTGAAGTATTCTTTTGTTTCTTTTGAAATGTTGAGTATCGGATAATCGGCATCAAGAAGCACTTTATTGAAAAGTAGCCGAGACATTCTCTTGTTCCCGTCCTTGAACGGATGGATGCGGTAGATTTTCAGGTGCACGAGGGCGGAAAGCTCAAGGGGATAAGTATTCTTGTTTTCCTCAAGCCAGGCAAAAAACTTGACAAGTTCCGGCCTTATTTGTGGGGGTTCTGGCGGCCTGTAGCCTATTTCTTCGCGTTCCAGAGTTTTTGGGTTGACCCTTGCAATTATTCGCTGGTCATCCCTTATCTGCCCCGGGCTGTCGCTTTCAAATGTTGACATTATAATGCCGTGCAGTTTGAGAACGTCTTCAAGTGTCATTTTTACTTTTGGCAGGTAATTAAACCCTGTTATCATTGAGCTTGAAATAATCAGCTTTTCGTCCATCGTCATTTCAGGATTCTTTTTGCCAAGTTCGGCGTAAGCGGTCTCGACATCGGAGATGTCAACATCTATGCCTTCAGTTCGGAGCGTGGTATATACGAAATTTATGATTTGCCTTCTGTTGAACTTTTCCTTTTTCTTTGTATCCAATTTCTTGAATCTTTTCTGGAAATTTTCCCTCAGGCGCTCTGCCTCGCTGAGCTGTTCTTTGGATAATATCGAGAAACTGAAATTTGCGAGACGCCCGGCATAGAAATCAGAAACTGCCGTTCTCTCCTTTTTTTCAATGGTTTTTTTCGCCGATGACAGTTCCTTTTTCGACGGTTTTTTCCTGCCAAAATAAACAGAAATTTTTTTCCAGTTGCCTTCTCCAAGCTTTATGTTTTTATCAAGGTAAAAATAGCTTTTACCGCTTATCTTTTTTACGAGAAGGTTTGCCATATAACTTAACGCCAACAAACAAATTAAAAAAGGTGGCGTTAAATTTAACGCCAACTGATTCCGGCAGGTCGGTGGCGTTAAACCCGCTCGATGTGCCTAATTCTGGTTTCAGCCGCCTTCCTGTGCGCCTCAAGCCCCTCTGTTTGCGCCAGCCTTGAGGCTATCTGAATCATTTCCTTTGAGCCTTTCTTGGTAATTTTTTGCCAAGTCAGGATTTTCACGAAATCCTTGGCAGAAAGCCCGCCTGTATACCTCGCGGCGCCATTTGTCGGCAGAGTGTGGTTTGTGCCGCTGCAGTAATCTCCAAACACCTCGGCGGAGTACTTGCCGATGAAAAGCGAGCCATAATTAGAGACCATGCTTGCCAGTCTGTTTGGCGATTTGACCTGCAGCTCCAAGTGCTCCGGCGCCAAGAGGTTTGATATTTTGGCAGACTCGTCAAGGTTTCTGGCAATCATTATCCTGCCATTTTTCAGTGCTGCCTCCGCGATTTTCCTTGTCCCGAGCTCCTTGAGCTGTTTTCGGAGTTCAAGATTGACTTCTTTGGCAAGTTTTCCCGATGTTGTGATTAAATCCGGTTTGGCGCTGGTGTCGTGCTCTGCCTGTGCAAGCAAATCTGCTGCAATCATTTTGGCATTGCCTGTTTCATCCGCAATGATGAGCACCTCGCTCGGGCCGGCGAGGAAGTCGATTCCAACCGCTCCGTACACTTCCTTTTTGGCTGCAGTAATAAACCTGTTGCCTGGACCAACAATCTTGTCAACTTTCGGGATTGTCTTGGTTCCGTATGCCATTGCTGCAACTGCCTGCACTCCGCCCAAATTGAAAATTCTGTTAGCGCCTGCAATGTCAGCTGCAACTATTGTTGCAGATTTTATTTTCGGGGAACAGACAATAACCTGCTTTACACCAGCAACTTTTGCTGGAATTACGCACATCAGCGCAGTTGAAGGTAATGGGTATCTTCCTCCCGGAACGTAGCATCCTGCTTTTTCTATCGGGACAATTTTCTGCCCAAGTATCACTCCATTATTTTTTACTGTAAAATTCTTCGTGTCCTTGAATTGGGCTTTGGCAAACAGCCTGATGTTTCTTGCTGCTTTTCTGAGAGCTGAAATTGTTCGTGGGTCAACTTGCCTGTAGGCCTGCTTAATTTGTTTTTGTGTTATTTCAAATGACTTTATGTTTGCTCCGTCAAATTTCTTGGTGTATTTTCTGATTGCTACATCTCCACTTTTTCTTACATCTGCGATTATTCCCCTCACTACGTCAATTTCCTTTATTTGTTCATACGCCAAGTTTTCCGCGCGCAGTTCTGATGCTTTGATAATTTTCATTTTCTTCTTCCCCCAAGCTCGTTCTTGACCTCATTTATCGTCACTCCATTCTTTGCCATTAATACCATCACAAAATATGCAAGGTCAGCAACTTCCCAGACAAGGTTTCTGCGGTTTTTATAATAGGCTACTTCTAGGACCTCCTCCCTGATTTTGGATTTCAATAGTTTTTCATCCGATAAAAGTTTTGTTGTATAGGAATCAACCCGTGGGTTCTCTATTCTTTCATTTATGATGGAGTATAGGTCGCCGAATTTGAATTCTTTTTCCCCAAAGCATGAATATTCTCCAATATGACATGCTTTGCCATTTTGCTTTATTGTAAATAAAAGTGTGTCCCGGTCGCAATCATATCTTGCTCTGAGGAGTTCTTGGAAGTTTCCTGAAGTTTCGCCTTTTTGCCAGATTTTCTTTCTCGACCTGCTGTAATACGTTACTTTTCCGGATTCGAAGGTCTTTGAGAGTGACTCTTCACTGGAAAACGCCATCATGAGCACCTGTCCTAGTTCATCCTGGGCTATTGTAGGCACAAGGCCATTATTTTTCTCAAAGTCAAGCAGGGAAATGAATGCCTCGGGGAGCTTTATTTTTCCAGTATAAATTGCCATGCCTATCTGAGAATTGAAACCTTCGCGCTCAAGCATTTTTACTTCCTCAATTGTTGTTATTCCGCCTGCAAAAGTGATCTTGTTTTTACTGGCGGTCTTGAGTTGTTCTACTAAATTCTTGTCTACGCCTGCTAGCATGCCTTCCTTGTCAACATTTGTAAAGAGGAATTCACTGCAATAAGGTTCAAGCTCTTTGATTTGATCAAACGGGTTCTTGCCTGTGGTTTTAGTCCAGCCCTCGGTAACCACAGATTTATTTTTAGTGTCAACTGCGACAACAACCCTGTCTCTTGGCAATTTTTTGAGAAACTCTGAAGTTGCCTTTGTCCCAATGATTACCTTTTTTGCCCCGGCCTTAAGAATTTCAGTAGCCTTCTCAATGCTCCTTATCCCGCCCCCGACCCTGCAATCCGCTATTTTGCATATCTCTTTCACCAGCTCATAATTATCGCCTTTGCCAAGGGCTGCATCGAGGTCTATTACTGCAATTTCCCCATATTTGCGAAATTCCCGTGCAAGACCGAGAACATCCTCAACTTCGAGGGCTTTTTCTTTGCCTTGAAGGAGCTGAACAGCCTTTCCGCCCATCAAATCAATACTTGGAATTATCATAGTCGCACCTCGATACCTTTTGATTTGAGGAACTCCTTGGTTTCCTTGATTGTATATTTGTTGTAATGATAAATTGACGCAGCCAACGCAGCATCTGCTTTCCCTTCCTTAAATACGTCCAATATGTCTTTCAGATTGCCCGCCCCGCCAGATGCTATAACTGGTATTCCGACTTGCCCTGAAATCTTTCTTGTCAGTGCAATATCGTAGCCCTTATTTGTTCCATCCGCATCAATTGATGTAAGTAATATTTCTCCGGCTCCAAGTTTTTCAACTTTTTTTGCCCAGCCAATTGCATCAAATTGTGTTTGCTTTTTTCCGGATTCGATAAACACAATCCATTTGCCATCAATTTTCTTAGCATCTATTGCAACCATTATGCACTGCCTGCCGAATCTTTCCGAAGCCTTCTTTATCAGTTCAGGATTTTTTACCGCCGCAGTGTTGATTGATACCTTATCAGCCCCGGCTTTGAGAAGATTGCGGATGTCTTCAATTTCGCTTATGCCGCCGCCAACGGTAAATGGTATGAAAATTTCCTGGCTTATTTTTTCAACAAGTTCCTTGACGGTCTTCCTTTTCTCAGTTGACGCATTGATGTCAAGAAAAACAAGTTCGTCAGCTCCCCCTTCATAATATTTTTTTGCAAGTTCTATGGCATTGCCTGCGAATTGCAATTCGTTGAAGTTTTTTCCTTTCACTACCATTGAATCTTTCACATCAAGGCATGGGATTATCCGTTTGGTTAGCATTCCAGCCATCTCCTTAGAAACTCAAGCCCGTATTTGCCGCTTCTTTCAGGGTGAAACTGCACCGCAAAAACATTTCCCTTCCGGACTGCACATGCAAATTTTCCGAAGTAATCGCTAACTCCTATCACGCAGTTTTGATTTTCTGGTTTGCAGTAATAAGAGTTTGTGAAATATGCGTATCCATCATTGAGGGCACTATCTTTTGCCGAGATAACATAGTTCCATCCGACTTGCGGAACTTTACCTTTTTCAAATTTCACAACCTTGCCATTTAAAACCCCCAAACCCGTGCTGTCGGGATTTTCTTCGCTTTTTCCAAAGAGGATTTGCATCCCAAGGCACAGCCCCAAATACGGTTTTTTCTCTTTGATTGCTCTCAATAGTGGCTCTTCAAGGCCCTTTGACCTCAGCTGTTCCATAAAGTAGCCAAAAGCACCTACCCCGGGTGTGACAATTCTTTGAGCCTCTTCAATGCCCTTGGGGGTGGAAGTGATTGTTACTTTTGCCCCGAGACTTTTGAATGCGTTGCTTACGCTACTCAAGTTTCCTATTCCACAGTCAACTATTGTTATTTTTTCGCGCATTCATATCACCCCTTTTGTACTTGGGATTTCATTAATTATTCTTTTGTCAACGGAGCAGGCCATTTTCACTGCCTTGCCAAATGCCTTGAAAATGGCTTCAATTTTGTGGTGGTCACTTCTTCCATAAGGCATTTTTACTGTTATGTTTGCTCCAAGCCCGACAGAGAATCCATAAAAGAAATCCTCCATTGTATCAAGGTCAAGTTCTCCGCAGAATCGTCTTTTGAATTCTGCATCAAATCTGCAAGACGGCCTTCCTCCTATGTCTACTGCAACCACTGCCAACGCCTCATCCATAGGGTAGACAAAAAAGCCGGCCCTATTGATTCCTCTTTTTTCTCCAAGTGCTTCTTTGAATGTCTCTCCTAGCACAAGGCCTGTGTCTTCAATTGTGTGGTGCTGGTCTACTTTCAAATCTCCTTTAATGTTGACATTGATGTCAAATGTTCCGGTTTTGCTGAATGTTTCGAGCATATGGCTCAGGAAAACTATTGGAGTTTTGATACTGGACTTTCCAGTTCCCTCGATGTTCAGCTTCACGGCTATTTCTGTTTCTTTTGTCTTCCGCTTCACTTTTACTACTCTCATGCGACCAGCTCCGGGGCTTCATTTACATGTGTTGTAACCTTGATTGCGCCTTTTTTCAAAAGCAGTTGCCTTAGGTTTGTGGTATTAACCGAGTGTTGAAGCAACCCTCGAGGCTGGGCTTTTGCTCTTATTGCTGCTTCAATGTCATCAACTGTATCCCCAAAGTAGTAGGCCTTCTTTGCGCCTAATTTTTTGAGCGCCAGTTCGATTCCGTAAGGGTCCGGCTTTATTTTTGCTGCCGGAATTTCATCATTTGTTACTACAACATCAAAGTATTCTATAATGCCAAATTTTTGAAGGGTATCAATAGCTTCTTTTCTTGGCCTTCCGGTAAAGACGCCGAGCTTGAAGGTTCTTTGCAGTTTTGACAAGGTTTCTTTTTTAATCAGTAGTTTCTCATTAGCTGCCAGGTTTTCCTTTTTATAAATCTCCTGGAATTTGCCGATTATTTTGTCTTTGGGTATAATAAATTTATTTTTCCAGATTATCGCTTCCGTGAGGTCCCAATCATTATTGTATCCTCCGAGCTCCTTGAATTTCTGGATTTCGATTGACGTGACGCTTTTTCCTATGAAGTATTCAGCTGTTTTTTGTATTGCAACTCTGTAAGAGCCGCTGACGTCAACAAGGACTCCGTCCATGTCAAAAATAACCGCTTCTTCACGGAGCAACGGTTTTAAGTTTGTGAGCAGGGTTTTGCATTGCTCATTTGTTCCGAGGGTTATTCTCAAGCATCCTTCGAGCATTGGATATTTTCCAACATCTCTTACAAGTATGCCTCTTTGCCGAAGGCGATTGCATACTGTTTCCGAACTCTGCCCAAACCTTGATACAATAAAATTTGCTTCCGATGGAAATGTTTCAATGCCTAGTTGATTGAGTTCCTTTTCAACTATTTTTCTGTTGTCCTTAATTTCCTTAACGTATTGTTCTACGAAATCAGTGTCCTCGATTGCTATTTCAGCAGCTTTCATTGCTATAGTGTTTACGCTGTATGGAGAGGCAGCTTTTTTCAGTAGAGATATTGTTTTTGCGTTTGCAATAACATATCCCAATCTCAGGCCGGCAAGCCCAAAAGCTTTTGAGAAAGTTTGCAGGATTATGAGGTTTGGGTATTGTTTGATTTTTTCCTTTGCGGTTTTGCCATAGTATTGGTAATATGCTTCGTCAAGTAGAATAATCGTATTCTTCGCTTTGTCAATTATTTTCCGAAGGTCATCCTCATATATCGGAGTTCCAGTGGGGTTATTCGGGTTTACAAGGACAAGCATCTTTGGTTTTTCATCCAACTTTTTGAGTATTTTATCAGTGGGGAAACTCAAATCTTTATTGTATCTTATTTTGGATATTTTTGCCCCTGCAACTTGGGCGTAGATTTCAAAAAGCCTGAAAGTGGGTTCCGGTATCACTACCTCTTCCCCTTTCCCTATGAAAACATCCATTGCAAGTTTGATTGCCTCGTCAGAGCCATTGGTTAAGAGTAGCTCATCTTCATCGACTTTCAGATATTTTGCAAGCTTTGTCGTAAATTTTCCATATTCTGGGTATACTGATATTTCATCGGCTGTTATTTCTTGGAGCGCCTCTATTACTTTTGGTGAGCAGCCTTTGGTGTTTTCATTAAAATCAAGCCTTAACATGCCTCTTCTGCCTTCGGTTGGGGGAGAATATTTTTCGATTTGCAGGATGCTTTCTCTTGGTTTGGGCTTGTTCTTTGTGGCAATTATTACAAAGTCGCTTTCCTCAATCTTTTCGTAAACCTGCAGGCCGTTCTTCTCCATTGTCGAGCCGCTGTACACTATATCCAATGCAAGGTCCGCGATTCCTTCGGAATAGCCTGTTTCAACGCATCCAGAAACGTATATTTTCCTGAATGAGAAACCCTGCCCCTCGAGCTTTCTGAGGTAACTGTCTGCCATGTTCCGGTATTTGGCTGAAATGCAGACTGTGAGGCTTTTCGCAAGAGTTTTGAGTTCCTTGCCTTTGGGCCCGAGTAGGCAAAGGGTTGGCTTGCCATATAACGTATCAGGGTCACTCCATTCAATCCTTTCCACTATTTCAAGATTATTTGATTTTTCAGTTATGCAATATTCGTTGAAAAGGTCTTCGCCTGTGAGGCCAATTACATCCTTGCCATTTCTGGAGTATTCCTCAACCATGAAAGGTATGTCCTCTCCGCGCAGTTCTATTACTTTGGCTTTCTCAAGGCTCTTGAATAGTGAAAATGCTTTTTCCCTATATTTCTTAAGGCCTGAGTTTTTTGGCAGGAGGATGAAGGCAACCGCCTGCGTCAATTAGTTTGCTTTCTGCCAACTTACCTTTGTCAGAATCAGTTGTGAAGTAAATCACTTTGTTTCAGTGGGAAAAAAGTGGGATTCATTAGAGTAATTTGTCACCTAACTCTTTATAAAGATTTCTTCGACTTGGTCAAAGACTTTTCTTTTCAGAAATCTAACCGAAACAACTTTTTCTACGGTTTCGGCTTAGAAACTCATCTAGGCTGCACAACAGAAACAAAATCATAGCTTGATTCGAATCCCAGTCTTTTAAATGTGAGAACGTTCGGCTTACCAGTCAAGGGATTTTTTATTCTTATTTTTACGCATATTGTCGGGTCTGAACGATGAGTCTCGCCGACCCTATTCACTAACAGTTTCCCTCTCTTAGTTTCAAATTTTCCTGCCCTTTCTTGAGCATGTAATTGCCTGAATAACGGGTCAGTTTGATAAATTGTCCGCGCACGACGATGTGAAAAATCCCAAAGTGGTTTTTGAACCTTAGGTCTATTAGGTCGAGGCTTCATGTAATATATGTGATTTAATCATCTATTTAAGCATTTCCTGAATTTAGAAGCAATGTCTTATCCCGAATTAATGTCCTTCGTAAAATAGCTTCTGGGCAGCCAGAAGTT
>CAZEBH010000026.1:0-13852 GCA_964510425.1 uncultured archaeon
TGCCAAATAGTGCTGGGCAATGTCGTCAATTCCTTTTTGGCATATGACAACGGTTGCACCTGCGTTTTTCACCGTTTCGACCATTTTTTTGAGTATGGATTCTTCCTGGTCCAAAAATGCCTGCAGCTGGTCAGGGTCAGAAATCTGAACCTTCGTATCAGTTTCCGGGCTCTTTATTTCCATTGCCGCATCGATTAGCGCGATTTTTGCGTTCTCAACTTTTTTTGGCATTCCCGAGTGGACAATTTCCTTGTCAATTACAATTCCCTGTATGAGTTCGGAAGTTTTCATGCTTCCCCCGACCTTTTTTTCGACCTTGATATCATCCAGTTCAATTACGGTTTTGCCATCCTCTTTGGTTGCAATTTGTATCACTGCGTTCATGACCAGGTCAGCCAGTTCTTCAGCAGATTCAGCGCTCTTTCCCGTCATGGATGTGAGTGCTATCTGCTTTAGCATGGTCTTGTCCGTTATTGAGATGTCATCCGCGATTTCGGTGTATAGTTCTTTTGCCTTTTCGGCAGCTAACCTGTAGCCCTTAATTATTACCGTTGGGTGAATGTCATCATTCAAAAGTTTTTCAGCCTTTTCAAGCAGGCCGCCTGCAATTACCACCGCCGTGGTTGTTCCGTCGCCAACTTCTGCGTCCTGTGTCTTTGCGACCTCGACCATCATCTTTCCTGCAGGGTGGTCAATACTCATTTCTGTAAGTATTGTCGCGCCGTCATTTGAAATTATCACATCGCCCAAATCATCTACTATCATCTTGTCCATTCCTTTAGGTCCAAGTGTGCTCTTGACCGCGTTGGCAACCGCCCTTGCAATCATTATGTTTATTCTCTGCGCGTCCCGGCCGCGTGTCCTTTTTGTGCCCTCGGGCAAAAATACCATCTGCTGGTTCATTTCCTGTGCCATAATTCAACCCTCCGTAAAGTTGTTTTAATTAAAATGAGTTAATTATTATTGATGGATATAAAGGTATAAAAAGCTTGTGAGACGTTGCTGGATATGCACCTCTAGCACTAACTTCTTCTTAGTGCTAAAAAAGCTGGTTTTAGGCACCCAGACAAAAAAAGCCGATTTTTGGGAATTGTGCAACAAGGCAGGATGTATCGGAAGTCCAATATTTAAGAACCTTTTGGAGGTGCTATGTTAAATGACAAACACAGGGGCAAAAAATGTCAAGGGTCAATCTATTCTGCCGATTTTTCTTGTCGTTCTAATAGATATGATTGGGTTTGGAATAGTCATCCCGCTTCTTGCCCCGCTTCTGCTCGCCCAAAATGGCATTTTAGGCCCAGCTGTCCCGCACGACACAAAATTTTTTATTCTCGGGGCTTTGCTTGCCTCATTTTCAATTGCGCAGTTCCTTGGCGGCCCGATTCTCGGGGCGCTTTCAGATAAGCACGGCAGAAAGCCTGTCCTCTTGCTTGCGCTTGCCGGAACTTTTATCGGCTATCTGATTTTTGCGTTCGGAATAATTGCCCAAAATCCCGGGCTTCTCTTTCTTGGCAGAATTATAAACGGGTTTGTCGGAGGCAGCATTTCTGTTGCTTACTCTGCGATTGCCGATTTAAGCGAATCGGAAACAAAGACCAAAAACTTCGGCCTGCTTGGAATGGCATTCGGGGTCGGATTTATTATAGGGCCATTTATCGGAGGCAAGCTTGCGGATTCCTCAATTGTTTCGTGGTTCGATTTTTCAACTCCGATTTTTTTCACGGCAATTCTAACCCTGATTAATCTTGTGCTCGTGTTTGTTAATTTCAAGGAGACAATAAGGCAAAAATCGCACGCAAAAATAAGCGCTCTCACGGGCTTTAGAAACCTGAAAAAGGCATTTGAAATTCCTTCGCTTCGCGCAATTTTTGCGGTTATATTCCTTTTGACTTTCGGCTTTAGTTTTTTCACGCAGTTTTCGCAGGTGTACTTAATTGAAAAATTCAGCTTTACCGAATCGCAAATTGGCGATCTTTTTGCTTTCATCGGGGTCTGGATTGCATTCACACAAGGTGTTCTTACTAGGCCGGTTTCAAAGCGCTTCAAGCCGGAGCAGGTTTTGCGTTTTGCCCCGCTTATTCTTGCCGCAGCACTATTCGGATTTTTAATTGCCACAAACAGCTCGATGATTTTTTTAGTTGTGCCATTCATTGCAATTGCGCAGGGGTTGATTTTCCCGAATTACACGACCCTTGTTTCAAACCTTGCGGGAAAGGAGTCACAGGGCGAGATTTTTGGCATAAATCAGTCAATTCAGTCGGTTGCGCTTTTCATCCCTCCATTGATTTCAGGGGTGATTGCGGCAATTCATTTCACGGCGCCCATAATTGCAAGCATATTTTTTGTTCTTTGCGGCTGGGTGCTTTTTGTATTCCTGTTCCATCCGAAGAAAAGGGAAGTTTTCCACGAAGTGTGAAGTGATTTAACGGTTTCCTATTATAAATTTGTCCATGGGCAATTTAGAAAAATTTATTTCGGAAAACTCCTTATTGCTTGAAAAAAAACTTGGCAGGGGCTGGAGTGCGGATATTTTCCTTGTGCAAAATTTCTCCGGGAAAAAATTCATTCTCAAGGTTTTGCGCGAAAAATCAAACCGTAGGAAAATGGCTGAAAAGGAAACTGAATTCTTGCGCCTTGCTAACTCTGTTGGCATCGGTCCGAAGTGGCTCAAAACCGATTCAGAAAAAAACATTGTCATGATGGATTTTGTTGAAGGGCTGCATTTTAGCGATTGGCTCTTCTCGCAAATTTCCAAACCGCAGCTTGAGAATTTCTTGGACGAATTGTTATCGCAAGCGCGAAAACTTGACGAAATCGGGCTTGACCATTGTCAGCTTGCTGGAAAGGGGCACAATATTTTAGTGCGTGATGGCCTGCCCGTGATAATTGATTTTGAGAAGGCCTCGCGCATGCGAAAGGTTCACAATGTGAATGTTTTGCAGTCGTTTTTGTTCAAGAGCAAAAGGTCCTCTGTTGTCAAGAAGATAAATACTATTTTGGGTAAAGATTTGCCCGATAATTAGTTTGGGGTTATTTCACAAACTTTCTGTCAACTTCAAGGATTAGCACATCGCATGCTGCTTTAATCGATTCAAGCTGCTTAATGATGCGCTCCTTTTCCTTTTCAATGTCCTGTATGTTTTCGTAAGGTTCAATTGCTTCGCGCAGCATGGAACCATCAACATAAGTGTAGGGGTACTGGTTCATTTTTTGTGCTATGCGCTCAACCATTTTTCCCAGCCAGATGTTCATCTCGTTTTTTACCTGGCCCTTTATCTGTTTGCCCGATAAAAGGTGCTTTCGGAGCATGTTTACAATGGTTGCCCTTGGGAAAGGGAGTTTCGATTCATCAATTTCTTCCTCATCTTCCTCTTCTTGTGTTATTATCTTTTCCTCTTCGATTTTTCCCTGCTCTTCAACCATTAAAACACATCCCTCAATTACCCAAAACACGCATAAAAAAAGCGCTAGGAATTTGGGTTCCGTTCAGATTTTAAATGGTTCCTCAGGCTTTTTGCGGGTGTACGGAAATTGGCCTGCCGTGCCTATTTTTATGTACAAGTGTGGGTCGTACAATGGTTTATTTTTAACTTCATTGCAATGTTTTGGCATGCAAAAGGATTCTCGCGGATTTGGACTTGTGCAAATTTACTGGGGGGACGGCAAGGGCAAGACAACGGCATCATTGGGGCTTGCGCTGCGCGCCCTTGGAAGGGGCTTTAGGGTGCACCTTGTCCAGTTCATGAAAGGGGGAATTGCAGGCAACAAGGATTTTGAGGAATATGGGGAATTGTTGGCGCTAAAAAAATTCAGGAATTTCTCGCATAAAAGATTCGGGGTTAAAAAGTGGGTCATTGGAAGGCCCGGGCAAGAGCATATCGCGCAGGGCAAAGAAGCGCTTGAATATTCGCTTCGCATTGCAGGTTCAGGAAAATATGACTTGGTAATAATTGATGAAATATTGTACGCAGTGCAACTCGATGTTTTGCAGGAAGATGATGTGCTGCGGATAATTGATTCAAAGGCAAAAAACACGGAGCTTGTGCTGACCGGCTCTCATAAGTCCTTTGAGAAAATATTTGCCCGTGTGGATTTGGTCACGGAAATGAAAAAGCACTCTCATCCGTTTGACAAGGGGATTGGCGCAAGGTTTGGGATAGAATTTTAAAAATCCAATTCAATTTATTTTTTATAGAATTTTTTAATCCAGATTTTTTTTAAAAAAGGCATCGAGTACTGCTGCAATAAATACGCGCCGACCGGTACCAGTGCCGCAAGAGTGGCATTTGGGGCATTTATAATTTGCAGAAAAATAACCACTGCAACATATGTTGCAATTGCAAGAATTGCCCTGCGCGCAAGGCTTGTTTCCCATGACTTGTCGGCTTCCACTTTGGCATTTCGCTCAAGCATCTGCTTCATTTTATTTTCAATTTCGTTGCTTTTCATAGAGTTATTTGCCTGCCAAAAATTCTTAAACCCTTGTCAATTCATTCCTAAAGGTGCTAACTTGATTGTTCCGCAAAAGCTTTTGTTTGCAACTCCGGGAATTCCAACTTCAACCAGACCCCGTGACACGGAAAACGGAATAAGGCAGCTCAAAAAGCTTGGCCTTGGGGCAATGGAGCTGGAATTTGTGCAGAGCGTTTTTATTTCAAAAGAGAAAGCTCCGGAAATAAAAAAAGTCGTGGATGAAACAGGAATTGTTCTAACCTGCCATGCTTCATATTTTATAAATTTGAATGCATTAGAGCCGGAAAAGCGTGCAGCCTCGCGCTCGCGCATATTGCAGAGCGCAAAAATACTTGACGCCTGCGGTGGCTATTCGGTTTGTTTTCATCCGGCATTTTATCTTGGTGGCGAACCGCGCGAAGTTTATTCTAATGTGAAAAAGGAATTGCAAAAAGTAATGGATGAGGTAAAATCACTCGGCCTAAAGGTCTGGATTCGCCCGGAAACTACTGGAAAGCCCACGCAGTTTGGGACAATTGAAGAACTCTGCGAATTGAGTTCAGAGTTTGACCAGGTGCTGCCAGTTGTTGATTTTTCGCATCTTCATGCGCGCTCGAATGGATTGTTCAATACCCGCGAAGAGTTCCAATCTGTGATGGAATTGATTGAAAAAAAGCTTGGTAAAACTGCCATTGCAAACATGCACATTCATCTGTCCGGAATTGCATATGGGGCAAAGGGCGAGAAGAACCATCTTGTGCTTGAAAAGAGCGATATGTTGTGGCGCGAATTGTTGCAGGTCTTAAAGGATTTCAATGCAAAGGGCGTACTTGTAACGGAGAGCCCGAATATTGAGGAGGATACGCTTCTTGTTCAGAAAACTTTCTTAGGCATTTAATTTGGCTATCAATACTAATTTAGCATTTTGCCTAACTAATCTAAACCATTTAAATATGCAAAGATGCCAATTATTTCAATTACTTTTTACGAGGTGTAAAAAATGCAGAATGGTAAAGATTATGTGTTGCTGGCATTAGTGGTCGTGGTCTCTGTAGTCGCTGGCGGATTATTGCTTGGCAGTTTGCAGGGGGCATCGGCACAGTATGCCGGCTCAAAATATGCCCCGGCAATGATGAGCGCGGGAATTGTAGCAGGAAATTCTGGTGCGGCTGCAGTCCCGGGCGGTTCATGGAGTCCTTGGGGAACTGACAGGCGGATTATTTCAGCCTCAGGCTCTGTAACAAAAAGTTACGCCCCTAATGAGGCCGCAATCTCACTTAGTGTTGAGACAAAGGATAAGAGCGCATCAAAATCCCAACAGATGAATGCTGAGCTCACAACAAAAGTTGTTGCTGCGCTTAAGGCTGCCGGAGTTCCGGCGGAAGATATTGATACCTCCTCATACAATCTCTATCAGGATTATCGCTGGGACAGCGTCACAAATAAGTCAGAGCCTGATGGGTATCGCACACAAAACAGCATAACAGTGACCCTAAAGGATATCACCCTTTCAGGAAAAGTCATTGATGCTGCAGTGAACGCAGGCGCAAACAGGGTTGATGGGGTTACATTCTCTCTCTCAAGGGCAAAAGAAGCGCAGGTTCGCTCTGAGCTTTTGAGTGTTGCAGCGGCAACCGCAAAGGGCAAGGCTGAGAGAATCGCATCAGGTTTTGGTTCGCAGCTTGGAAATCTCTACACTGCAAACGAGGGCTACTCGTATGTTCCGGTCTACAACCAGTACCTGAAAAATTCATACGATGCGGCTGGATCCTCGGCACCGATGGCAGAGACCCCAATAACACCCGGGGATGTCATGGTAACAATTACAGTCGATGCGAAGTTTGAGATAAAGTGAATAAAAAATTTCGACCCGGTGAAAATCCGGGCGGCTTATTTTTTTTAAAACAGGGATTTTAAAATAAAAAATTGGTTTTTGCTCAATCAACTTTCTTTACAAATATGCATGGCACAGGGCACGCGTCAGCCGCTTCCTGGTTCTGCTTAAGTTTTGCCTCATCAACAATCTTGAATTCCTGCGTTCCGTGCTCCCCGTTCTCTTTTCCGGATTCTAACAGGTGCGACTTGTCGCCTTCCATTACCCAGTCATCCGGGTTGATTGCAGCGCACGCCCCGCAGCCTATGCAGATTTCCTTGTGGTGCTCTATTTTGAATTTTGCCATTTTTTTAGCTTCCTGTTTTTACCTATTGGGCATCCGAACCTTTTAAAGGTTATAGGGCTGTTAAGCAATGCAAAATTGCGGCTTTGTGCTCTAGGCTTCTGCAAAGCCGGCTATTATCTCATCCGCATGGTTTGCGACATCTGGCTTGCCGATAATTTTCACGATTTTTCCGCGTTCATCAATTAGAACTGTTGTGCGCGCAATGCCCATGAATGTTTTGCCGTACATGCTCTTCTCTTTCCAAGCGCCGTACGCCTCAATTGTTTTTGTTGATTCGTCAGAAAGTATTGGAAAATTAAAATTAAATTTGTCAGCAAATTTTTTATGGGATTCAACCGAGTCCTTGCTGATTCCAAGCACTACTATTTCATATTTTTTAAGCCTGTCAAAATTGTCGCGGATATTGCATCCCTGTGTTGTGCAGCCTGGCGTATCATCCTTGGGATAAAAATAGAGGGCAACTTTTTTGCCGGAGTAATCAGCGAGCCTGTGAATTTTACCTTCCTGGTCTTTGAGCTGAAATTGCGGCGCGTTTTTGCCAGTTTCAATCATATTTTTCACCAAATAATAATTCCCGGCAAGATATTGGATTTTTCTGTAACTGCTTCATCAGCCGCCCCATATTCCCCAAGACCATTTCTTTTTAGACCACATCTTAATTGCAAAAATCGAGAAAAACAAGAAACAAATAATTCCAAAAAATGCATACTCGTATTGATTAGAATAAAGACTCAAAACTGCCACCTTCAAAGATATCGCCGATGCAATTGCATAGCCAACTATAAAGATGATAGCGAGGCGCATTTTCCCTTTTGGCAATTTTTTAAGTGGAAGTCCATCATATTTTTCCATTTCTGATTTTTGTGACTTTGCGTTTTCTTTCACAAAAGTTATTCAGTGCTTTTATTTTTAATACCGGCTTATTTTGTCAAAAAGCACTTTTTTTCGGCAGCAAGCATAACTTCACTCCAATTTGCAAGGTCCGCTTCCAGAGCAGTTCTCAGCGCCAATATCAAAACCGGGCGGCGGGAGGCACCTTTTGGAATAAATACATGATTCACTTGTTACGCCGTTAATGATATCCTGTGAAGGGAAACCTTCGCCGTAGTAAATAAATATTTTGTCAAGGTCATTTGGTATGTATGTATCATAGTTTAGGAAAAGTGGCTGGCTGTTCACATAGACATAAAGGTTCGTTGTCCCATTGCTGCAGTAATTGTCTGCCCCTGTGTCTATGCATCTCTCATTAATTGACATTCCAACGCTTCTGAAAAAATCACCAAGTGTTGATTTTGGGTTGTGGAAGTGTATCACGTGCGGATTGTAATCGTGCATGTGCACATCCTCCGAGAGCTCGTGCCCCTCCGAACTCATGAAAACGGACTTGTTGAAATCAAAAGTTGCGCCAAGAAGAATTATTTTAATGTCCGCATGGGCGTGGTATTCCCGGTCAGGCTCTCCCTTGATTTTTATCGGTATTCTAGGAATTGCGCAGCCAAGCAGTAGCAATGTGACTGCAAATAGCAGCAGGATTTTTGCATATTTTTCAGAGACTGGCGGCATATTACCATTTCGTTTTTATGTTTTTAAAAACCGATTGCTGTGCGCTCAAGCGGGTCTCAGAAACTGTTTAAAGCCACTTTGGCAATAATGTTTTTGCTTTATGTTCCTCTCACGCGTGTTTAACGGGGATTTTCGGGAAATTTTGGCATCACAGTTAGTTTCCATTGCCGGTGGAATGATTGCGGGAATTGCACTTGTTTTTTTCACAGGCAAACTATACCTGCTGCCGGGTATTTTGATAGTGATTCCAGGTTTTTTTGAAATGCGTGGCGCTATTAGCGGCTCTTTTTCCTCCCGCTTAAGTTCGGGGCTATTTCTTGGAGTAATCAATCCCAAAAAGCTAAATACGGATTTAATTCACGCAAATCTGATTGCATCTTTTGCTCTGGCGATATTCGTTTCGCTTGTGCTTGGTGTTATTGCCTGTGTTTTTACATATTTCATTTCCGGGATTTTTTTTCCAGAGCTCATTGCAGTTACCCTTTTGGCCGGCATAATTTCAAATTCTATCGAGATTCCAATAGCCCTTTTTGCGACATTTTACCTCTTCCGTGAAGGCCACGACCCGAACAATATCATGGGGCCGTTCATAACTTCTGTGGGAGATGTAGTCGGCATTATTTCGCTTGCTGTTGCAATGGTGGTGCTATGAGCATTCACGAATCCCCGCCACATGTGGCGAAAGCCATGAGATTTGAATACCCACATCTCAAAAAACACGCGGAGCGCAAGAGCAGACTCTCGCACCGAACAATATTTTACATGAAAGAATACGGCCCGCACAGCCATGTAGTTTTAAAAATTCTTAAAGAGAGCCTCAAGGTTCTGATACCTGCAGTTCTAATCAGCTCTTTTGGCGGTCTTACACTTGATGGGGTGAAAGGGATTGTGCTCTCCATTGCACCGTTTGTAATACTATTTCCCGCACTAAATGATATGATTGGGGATTTTGGCTCTATTGTGTCTTCGAGGGTTTCAACCATGCTCTATAAAGGCAAGCTAAATGGGAATATTTTGCGCAATCTCGAACTTCAGATACTGTTGGCACAGATTTTAATTATTGCCCTTGCAATTTCTGTTCTTGCATCTATTGTTGCGATTGCAGTGGCTGGCATTTCAGGTTTTATTTCTCCATTGGGTATGGCGCTTAAAATTATTGCGATAACGCTTGCGGATGTGCTACTACTCGTGATTGTAATTTTTGTTATATCAGTTTTGGCGGGGATTCACTTTTACCGCAAAGGTGAGGACCCGAACAATTTTTTGATACCAATTGTTACTTCCATTGCCGACTTTTCAAATATTCTAATTTTATCAGCCCTAATCATATTATTTTTCTAGAATCAAGTTTGTAGGTTTGGAGGCATTCTTTTAAAAGTTTTACCCGCCAGGTATTCCATTACAGGTAATTGGTATGAATGCTTTAGAAAAAGCGGTGGTTGGAATTATAATGGGGTCAAAATCCGACCTCGAAAAAATGAAACCTGCTGCTGATATTTTAAATGAATTTGACATTCCAAACGAGATGAAAGTCGTCTCCGCGCACAGGGCACCCAAACTTTTAGAAGAATACGCAACCGGCGCGCAAAAGAACGGGCTTGAAATTATAATTGCAGGTGCGGGCGGGGCGGCGCACCTTGCTGGCGTTACCGCAGCGCTTACTGCTCTTCCTGTAATAGGTGTACCCGTTGAATCAAAATCTTTAAAGGGCCTTGATTCGCTGCTATCAACTGTCCAGATGCCTCCCGGAGTTCCTGTTGCAACTGTGGGGATAGATTCCTCAAAAAATGCAGGCCTGCTTGCTGTGAGAATTCTTGCGCTCAAGGACAAAAAAATTGCAAAAAAGCTTGCGGATTACATATCAAAACTTGAACAGGACATCCGCGAGACGAAAATCTAGCCCCTGGTTCTCGCGCGCTAGAAACCGTTTAAAATGAATTTGAACCCTAATTAGTCTTGGTCAATGATGACCCGACTGCGACTCATAAAATGTGTGTAGTTCTAAACCACAAGCTTTTTAATAATGTCTGTTGTTAATATTCACATGGAAATAGATATTTTAAAGCGCATTATCGAGAGCCAGCGGAGGGAAATTGAGAATAAATTTGCAAAAGAAGAAATAGTTGGCAGGGAAGGAATAGACGTTGCGAAAAAATATCTTTCAGCCCCTAATGTTCTCGTAATCCTTGGAGTACGCAGGAGTGGTAAGTCCATTTTTTCGCTTTTGCTTGCGCACAGCCTGATGAAAGAAAAGGCTGCTTACATTAATTTTGTTGATGAGCGCCTAATAAACGTGAAAACCGAGGACCTTGACAAAGTGCTCCAGGCGTTTTACGAGCTTTATGGTGATGTGGAGTTCATAATTCTTGATGAGATACAACAGGTACATGGATGGGAGCTTTTTGCTAATAGACTTCGCAGGACGAAAAAAGTTATTGTGACTGGAAGCGATTCAAAACTCTTAAGCGGGGAACTTGCAACACATTTGACTGGCAGGCACCTTGATTTTACAATATTCCCTTTTTCTTTTAGGGAATCTTCTAGCCTAAAACAAAATGTTTATTCTACCGAGGAAATCGCATCCGCAAGGCGTGAGTTGGAAAAATACGTTGAAGGCAGTGGATTGCCCGAATTCAGAGTGTTTGGTTCTGACATTGTGAGAGAAATTTATGGCGACATTGTTACTAAGGATTGCATTAAAAGGCATAATATAAAAGAAGAGAAAAGCTTTCGGGAGCTTGCTGGTTATCTTGTTTCAAATTTTTCTAATGAATTCACGTATTCCAAACTCACAAAGATTGTCGGTCTTAAAGACCAGCACACCACAAAGAACTATGTCCAATATTTGCAGGAAGCTTATCTGCTTACTGTTCTTGAAAGATATTCTCACAAGTTGAAGCAGCAGATAATTGCGCCAAAAAAAGTTTATTGCATTGACCACGGGTTCTGTAACTTTGTCAGTTTCAACATTTCAAAAAATCAAGGCAGAATCTATGAAAATGTTGTCTGTGTGGAGCTTCTGCGCAAAAAATCCAGAACCCCTGGAACTGAAGTGTACTATTGGAAAGACCACCAGCAAAATGAGGTGGATTTTGTGGTAAAGAAAGGCAGCAAGGTCGATGAATTAATACAGGTTTGTTATAATCCGCTTGATGAATTAGTCAAAGAGCGCGAAACAAAGCCGTTGATGAAAGCTGCGTCTGAACTCAAATGTAAAAATTTGTTGATAATAACATCCGACCATGAAAAAAGCGAAAAGATAGGGAAATATACTATACAGTACATTCCGCTTTGGAAATGGCTTCTGAAATAAATGCCATAATTACTCTCTACATAGAAAAATTGAATTGCAGATGGCAAGATAAGAAGTTTAAAAGTTTAGGCATATCCGCCTCATGAAAGCCTATAAAAGATAGTTCCAAATTAATGTTTATTGGCCCGGGGCGTGTTGATCTGACGATGATTCCTAGTTTGCCTTTCCCACCTGGGGATTGCAGGCGATGACGAGAGATGGGCGGACTGAATCCCGGGCTTTTTGTATTACCATAAAAATGCTGTGCATCATACATAGAGAGTTTCAGTAATCATCTGACGATGACTCAGATTCTCGCAAGGGAAGATGATGACAGATGGGCGGAACTGAGGTCATTGGATATTTATGTCCCGTAAAGACGGGGCGGTGTATACGTACCCAAAAGACGTAACTGTTGTTGGACGGACTGGGGTCATTGGTTTTTCATTAAATAGTTGCCGTTAAAAATCATTCCCTGGAATAAATCTGCAAATGCCAAATCTAGATTTCAACTCGAAAAGTTCAAGAATAACAAGTGGCGATAGGCGTGCGCCCAACCGTGCCATGCTGCGTGCCGTTGGTTTTGCCGATTCTGATTTTGAAAAGCCAATTGTGGGGGTTGCCAGCCTTTGGAGTGACATCACCCCGTGCAATGCGCATATTGACAGGCTTGCACTCGAAGCGCGTAAGGGAATCGAAGGTGCGGGAGGCAAGGCGCAGACCTTTGGCACCATTACTGTGAGTGATGGGATTTCCATGGGCACGGAAGGCATGAAGTATTCACTTGTTTCACGGGAAGTTATAGCTGATTCGATTGAAGTGGTTTCGAACGCGCAGGCATTTGATGGCATTGTTGCAATCGGCGGCTGCGACAAGAATATGCCGGGTTGCGTAATGGCAATGGCACGCCTGAATATTCCATCGATTTTTGTTTACGGCGGCACCATAAAGCCAGGTCAGTACAATGGCAAGGACATTGATATTGTAAGCATTTTTGAGGCAGTGGGAAGCTATAGCGCGGGGAAAATGTCCAAACATGATTTCCACGAAATTGAATGCCGCGCCTGCCCGGGTGCAGGTTCGTGCGGAGGGATGTATACTGCAAATACAATGGCAACGGCAATAGAAGCGCTTGGCATGAGCCTTCCGGGTTCGGCGTCAAACCCCGCCGAGAGTGATGAGAAGCGTGAGGATGTGCGCTCCGCGGGGGAAGCTGTTCTGAACTTGGTGAAAAACAACATCCAGCCAAAGGACATCATGGTCAAAAAAGCATTTGACAATGCAATAACGGCTGTCATGGCGCTTGGCGGCTCAACAAACGCCGTGCTGCATTTGATTGCAATCGCGCGCACGGTTGGCATCCCGCTTGCGCTTGAAGATTTTGAGCGCGTTGGAAAAAAAGTCCCGCTTCTGGCCGACCTCAAGCCGTCTGGAAAATATGTGATGGCGGATTTGGACAATGTCGGGGGTTCGGCAGCGGTGCTCCGTTTGCTATTTGAAGCAGGTTATATTCATGGCGATTGCCTCACTGTTACTGGCAAAACAATGGCTCAAAATTTAAAGAATGCGCCAAAACTTGCCGCTCACCAGACAATCATTGCGGATTTAAATAATCCATTGCGCAAAAGCGGGCATCTTGTGATTTTGCGCGGCAACCTTGCCCCGGAGGGTTCTGTTGCAAAAGTTTCAGGTCTCAAAAAAACTTCAATAATCGGACCGGCGGTTGTTTTCAATTCCGAAGAGGAGTGCCTGGATGCAATCCTTTCAAAAAAAATAAATCATGGAGATGTTTTGGTGATTCGCTACGAAGGTCCGTGCGGTGGCCCGGGTATGCGGGAGATGCTTGCCCCGACCTCTGCTCTTATGGGCACCGGAATGGGCGAAACCGTTGGCATAATTACTGATGGCAGGTTCTCAGGCGGCACGCACGGGATGGTTGTCGGGCATATCTGCCCTGAGGCACAGGCAGGAGGGCCGATTGCGATTGTTCGCAACGGTGATATGATTACAATCGATGCGGAGAAGCAATTGCTCTCAGTTGACCTGAGTTCGGCGGAGATAAAGAAGCGCCTGAAAGGCTGGAAGGCCCGTCCATTAAAGTACATCGGCGTGCTCCGCAAGTACGCGAAAACCGTTTCGAGCGCAAGTGAGGGCGCGGTTACGGACAGGTGAATGGACTATGAATCGAAAGCAGCCAAAAAAAATCGCTGTCAAGGAAGGAAATTTCAAGGGGGATTTTAGGGCCTATACAGTAATGGGGCGAAAAGGGTTCAATCCTATTTTCCCATTAAGCAAGGGTGGACGTAAATCTTTTTTAAAATAGTGCCGAGAGAAATCTCGCGGGCTTATAGAGCCCGCAGTTGAA
>CAZEBH010000027.1:0-13768 GCA_964510425.1 uncultured archaeon
GGCATTGGAAAAGCCGCCTGTGCCATTTCCGTAGAGAATGGATGCCCCGCTTGTGTTCTCAATATCCATAAACCCGCAGGAAATCGATGACGAGGTATATGAAGTTGAGACATGCCGCGAGTACCCGCTTGAACTCTATGAAAAGAGCATGAATTTAAGCGACCCCGAACTTAAAAGCGTGGACATAATAAAATCAAAAATCGGCAAGGCCGAACAGTATAGAGGGTTCTTCTTTACCCACGATACCGCAACCTTTGATGCGGGACCCAAGGAATCTAGCTACATAACTTTCAAGTCAATGGAGGATAAGATAAAAGGGCAGGCAGAGATCCAGGGCAAAATCCGCGCGGTGGAAAAAAAGGACGCCCTTGAGCGCGTGCTGATGAGCCATTTCCTCCCGGACATTATAGGAAACTCGCGTTCATTTGCACGACAGGTCATAAGGTGCAGCAAATGCAATGAGAAATACAGGCGCATCCCGCTTGTAGGCAAGTGCACCAGGTGCGGCGAGGAAAAATTGATACTCACAATCGCACAGGGGTCGGTTAGAAAATACCTCGAAATTGCAAAAAATCTGATACGCGAGTACGCTCTTAGCGCATATCTTAAGCAGAGAATTGACCTGATTGAAAAGGAAATAAATTCGGTTTTCACGAATGAAAAGATGCAGCAGAAGAGCCTGTCGGAGTTTGTTTAAGTTTATAGCAAATGGCTTAAATATAGCAGGCCAATGAAAATAATTCAGTGAAATTTCAATGTCTGCTACCTTGTCCCTTTTGGGACGAGGCTCCGTACCATCTGTGGTACAAGGCCCTAGCAAACCATAACAAATACCAAAAAAACTTTATGGTTTGCTATAATTGAACAATTCACAAGCCATTTGCTATTTTAGTGAACCGCAATGAAATGTCCAAAAATTAAGGCGCTTCACTATAGCACCAAATTTCAAAACCTGTAAACCGCCCAGAGAATGACAATTATCGCAACCACTGCGAGCAGGATAACCTGCACATCATCCTGCGAAAGAACCTCCTCCGCCTCGCGCTTTTCTGAACTCACATGCGCCTCAACATGAACCGTGGTTTTCTTCGATTTTCCGCCGCCTGCCGCGCCCATTATGGTTTTTGAAATAAGCCTTGCAGCGCCACTGGAATATTCAATCCACCCCTGCAGGGTTGAGAGTTCGCTTAGCATTTCACGCATGAGCTCGGAAAAATCCTTTCCACGAAATGGAACCGCCTTTGCGTTCTCTATATTGGAATCAACCGCATTAATCCGCAGCGGAATTTTATGCCCGCCAAGGTTCACATCAAAAAGCCAGATAGGGACGAAAAACATCTCAAAGCCGGAAATTATCACATTTTCTTTGGAGGTCTCTTCATCGGATGCCAATCGGACGGAAATTATTTCGCGCGCCTCTTCCTGGCTCACGCGCGGGTTTACAACATTTGTCTTCCCCTCAACGGTTGGCTCATTGCTCTTTGCAAGCGCGGCATCCTGCGCAAGCGCTGCAACGGAGTCATCGATTTCATTTGAAAATGCGTTGAGCGAACTAAACCCGCTTGAGATAAGATTTGTTTTCTTGCCCTCATGGGAGTGGATGTCGTATGAGAAAAACCAGTAGGGAATGAAGAATAATTGTTTTTCTGAGAAGCTGTATTTTTTCCATCTGTTCTTTTTGAGCAATGAGGCAACCGCCTTTTGCGCATCGACTGCGCTGAGCCGGGGCGAAAAGGCTGGTCTCTCAAGAAGCATCTATTTCACTGCTTTTACTCATCCTTTCTTTTAATTATCTTAACTTTACTTGGAGTTACGATAATTCTGTCCTGTGAAATTCTGGCAACATCCCCGTCAAGGTCTTCAATTCCTGCCCTGATTGCGGTTACGAGCTCTTTTAGCTTCATCGCGTTGCGCTTTGAAAGGTCCGCTATATTTATTAGCAAAATATTCCCTTTCTTTGCCTCTTCCAAAACCAGGTCCTTGTCGTGTTCTGTCTGCAAGGTTATGGGTTTTACGAAGGCCTCTGCGTCCTCGTATGGATTCTCTTCTTCCGTATCAAGATTGTTGAGGAAATCCTCAATATCAAGTTCTTCTCTTTTTCCGATAAGCTTTTCCATGAAAGCCAATACAATCACCCCTTCGAGAAATGAGAAACTTATTGAATACTAATAGTGCTTAACTATATTTTAAGGCTTTCTGCCAAGAAAATAGTGGCTTATGTGCGCTTGGCACTATTTAAGTGACGTGGTAATTTTGGCGGCAGGCACTAAAAAAATGAAATGTCAACATAACGATGCAGGGATTTTAATATAACCAAAAGCGTACTAGGTACAAACCGGATAAGGAATTGATGATTTAAATGCCACGAGAACCAAGAATGCCTAGAGCAAATCCCCGCCACGCGCCGCTTCCCTTTGCGTCAGCTTTTGAGCCGGCACATCTGACAAGGCTAGAGCAATTAAAAGCCACCAAGGCACAGCTAAGACCCGAAGAAAGAAGGAAGTATATTGGTTTGCTTGAATCGCACTTCGCTCAGTTGGAGGCAGCAAGAAAATCTAGGGGACTACAGGGCAAAAATTTAGGAGAGTATTTTCAGACAAGATCTGAAATTGAAAGGCAGCGGACAATTGCAGAAAAAGAATCGGCTGAACTTCGCGCTAGACGTGACGCCGAAAGAGCGGCAAAACACCTGGGTGCTGCTATGTCTGCGGGACAGATTGTGAAAAGAATCGGGAAAAAAGAACCAGACAAAAAAAGACTGGAAAGGGATCGCGAACAATGGGTGAAAAGGGCAAGAAAAAGGACTCACGCTCCGTCGGGAGACGATTACCAGTTCCTTGTATATCAGGATTTGCTGGCAAAAACAAATGACGGTTCCAAAGCAAAGGAACTTTACGGGCGCCTTGGGGCGAGTGGAGTGAAGGCACTTGCAAGTAATCTTAAGGAGAGAGGAAGGGATTGGAATGAAACTTTGGAAACTGACTGGGATAGAATAATAGAACCGACACTAGAAATCAGGGACCGTGGAGAGTCAATAGCCACTGCCATACTCAGAAAAGATATGATTGTGAGAAGATTTGGAAAGAATGGGGACGCAGAACTCGATAGGGTAATAAAAGAACTTGGAGATTTTGAAGGAAAACACGGCTGGGAAGTCCTGTTCTCCAATTGGGAAGCAATCAGGCCGTATGTGGCGCCAAACGAGAAAGGACGCTCCAAAATAAAGGTAACACCGGACTTGATAGTGACATTAATACGGGAAAGATTGGCTGCAAGAAAAGCAAAGGCTGAAAGATAAATATAATGATTCAGAAACCAAACATGCATTACCGGAACTGGTTCGCTTCCACAACTCAATTTGCTTAAATCCAGTTGTGTTCAAGTTGCATCTGGGTTAAATTTTGCAATATACGCAGCAAGTTGCTAATATTTTTGAGCGTGAATTCGCCCGCGAAACTATTTTTTTGGACAGAAACATAATAACAACGCACTATACCCCAAAAATTCTCCCCTTCCGCGACAAATACATAAGCCAGATATCCTCGATACTCTCAGAAGCCATCAGGGGAAAGAAATCTGATAACATATTCCTCTATGGAAAAACCGGCACGGGAAAAACTTCGGTTACTAAGCATGTGATGCAGCAGCTTTTGGATTTTGCAGTTTCAAAAAACATGCCAATTGAGGGAAATTACGTCAACTGCAGAAATCATAACAGCAAATACAGGATTTTAATCAAAATTGTAAAGGACCTCTACCCCGAGGAAAATTTTTTGGGTTTTTCTGCCGCATTTATTTATGAAAAGGCGGTTGATTATGCGCGCAAGGGAAAGCATCTTGTCATTGTGCTTGATGAAGTTGACAAGGTTAAGGATTTGGATGATCTTATCTACGGCCTCACGCGCGCTAATGACGAAATTGAGAATGGGAGCATTTCAATTATTGGCATCTCAAATAATGTGATGTTTAAGGAGAGGCTTGATCCGCGCACCAAAAGTAGCCTGTGCGAACATGAACTGGTGTTCCCGCCATATAACGCAGAAGAACTTGCGGAAATCCTAAAACAAAGGGTTGCGGTGGCATTCAAGCCGGGTACTGTTGATGACTCGGCGATACAATTCTCTGCAGCAATTGCGGCGCAGGAATCCGGGGATGCACGCACAGCGGTTCTTCTGATGCTGCGCGCGGGCGAGATTGCGGACAAAAAAATGCTTGAAAAAGTGACCGATGCAGAAGTTCGCAAGGCAAAAAGCCAGGTCGAGGAGGAAATAATTTTCAACATGGTTTCAACCCTGCCAGAGCAGCAGCAGTTGGTGCTCTATTCAATTGCAGTACTTGCCATGAACAGAAAGCCCATGCAAAAAATCACGGGTGAGAGCGAGCATGGGGTTTTGTTCTCCGGCGAAATTTATGATGAATACTGCCGCATCTCGAAAAAATTCAAGGAAACAACCGTGAGCGCGAGATGGTATCGGGAATATATAAGTGAACTTGAAATGTTTGGGCTGATTCACTCAACAAATTCTGGAAAAGGCTTCAAGGGCCAGACAAGATTAATTAAACTCGGATTTGATGCAGAAAAGATTCGCACACTAATTGAGAAAGAAATGACCGAGCGCGCGGGATGAAAATGGCAACTCCGAAAAACCCAAACCAGCCTAGGAGGCCCCTTTCAGCCGAAGCCGCGAGAATAGCCAGAGAATCAACGTTGCACACAGTTAGCGGGATGGCACATCCGGGAGGCAACCAATTGCTAAAAGCATTGAGGAATCTTAAAGTCGGGATGGCCAAAGAAAACGCTTATGCGCAACTTAGCAGGCACGCCACCGAACAAATTGTCAGGAATACCGTGGTTCCAAAAGGCAAAGCCACGGCATTCAAGAAAATAATTGCAGAGGATGCTGAACTGATTGCCATGAATTGGTATCTCGCATTCACGGAAAAGAGACTAGATAGAACAGGGTTGGAGAAACGGGTCAGGGATTTTTTTAGCACTGGTGATGGCGCAAATCGGTTACAACACGCCGGAATCAAAATTGGAAACGCTGCAAAACTCGCCGAACTATTTTTGCACGCAATGGCTGAGGCACATACCGAATTTGAAAAAGCCTTTTCAAAAAATTGATGGGCGCTATTTTTTCGCGTCGAGCTGCTGCTTCACGCTGACCGCGACTTTTTTGCCAAGGATTTTTCCCAAATCCAAAACATCGGTTTTTTTAACTTCGCTAATGCCCTTTACCCCCGCATTGTAGAGCCTTCTCGCCCTTACCCTTCCAATGCCGCGCAACTCGCACAAAGGAATTAATTCCGCTTTTATTCCGGATTGCAATCTCTTACGCATTTTATTAAGGGGCGCCAAATGAACCTCAAGCAAAAGAAGTTTTGCAAGTTCGAACGCGGAGTAAATGAGCCAGTCCGCATTCTTCAGTTTTGCTCGCAAAATCCCGGGCTGGACCTTGTAGTCTTCGGCCAGGATGTTTTCACGCACTTCCGAAATCCAGTCCTTTAGCATAAGGCTTGTCCAGTACTTTGAGAGCAAATCATTGCCACTAAACATTTCCGAATCCACATTTGCAGGAATTGAATTCTTGTCTTCCTGCAGCTGCTCCCAGAGTTCGCCCTCCTTTACGCGCGGAGCGGAAACGAGAGGGTAAAATTCGGAGGTGTTTGAAATTATATAAAGGTATGAGAGGTCTTGGGTTTTGTTTTTTTTGAGCGCGGTTACGATTGCAAAGGCAGAGAGCGGATCCAAATAGAGCTCGGCTGCCCTGTGCCCGAGCGGGGTTGCGCTGATGCGCTTCTCCGTTGTTTCCACAAACCCCATTTCACGGAGTTTTTCAAGTGTGTAATTTATCTTATCAAAAATATTTTGCACCCCGCCCTGCTGGTGCGAATAAAAGGTTGCGGAGAAAAATTTCTCTGCGGATGCCAAATCAAAAATAAATCCTGTTGCAATGGCGCAGAGCAGGTGGAAGCGCATTGAGGAATCCGAACTCATCTTAGAATCCGCACCCTCAATCTCTCCGTTTATGAAATAGTCCATGTAATCGTCTTTTTCCATCTCGGTTTTTGAGAGCAAAATTGCTTCTCCAGTTGTGTCGTATGCTGGCCGGCCTGCGCGGCCGCACATTTGCTTAAATTCTGAAACAGGAATTCGCTGCATCCCGGCGCCGGTGTAGCGGTAGGGGGAGTGAATTATAACGCGAAATGCCGGTAAATTTACCCCTTGTGAAAGCGAAGGAGTGGATGAGATGAATTTGAGATAATTCCCCTTGAACAATTCCTCTATAATCTCGCGCTGCTTTTGCATTAGCCCCGCATTATGAAAACACGAGCCTCGCTTTATTAGGGCCGCGATTGTTTCGCATTGTAGGGTTGGAAGTTCAAGAACATTGAGCGCCTTTTTTGCCGCCCTTTCAAGAACAATTTTTTCACCCGGTTTCAGGCTCTTTTCTGTGAGTTCTGCGAGTTTTTTTGCCATGGATTCACTCGTGCGCCGCGTGTTGACAAACACAAGTGCCTGCTTGCCTTTTGCAAGAGTGTCTGAGGCAATTGCGAGCACGTCATCTTTTTGAGGGTTTATTTCTTCAGTGGATTTTTTGAATTCAACTATTCCGTCAAGATAAACCCCTTCGCGAAGTTCTATCGGCCTATAGTCGCTTTCAACGAGTGTGGCGCCTAGCCACTCTGAGAGTTGTTTTGCATTAGGAATTGTTGCACTAAGCCCGAGCACCTGAAGATGGGGGTTTACAAAGCGCAGTTTAGTAATTAGCATCTCAAGTGTTGCCCCCCGATCAGAACCAATCGAGTGGATTTCATCAACAACTAAAAGCCCGATATTGGAGAGCCACTCTGCACGGTGCACGAGAAGAGAATCAAGCTTTTCATAAGTTGAAAATATTATATCCTTCGAGCCAAGATACGCGCCGCTTGAATCAAGTTCGCCCGTGCTAAGAACACCCTTAATTGAAAGTGACTCGGAATACTTTCTGCGAAAATCGTTTGAGTGCTCGGCGGCAAGGGCGCGCAGGGGGCAGGTGTAGACAACTTTTAGACGCTTATTTAGAATTGTATTAAGCGCTGCAATTTCCGCAACAACTGTTTTGCCAGAAGCAGTTGGGGCACTTACAACCATGCTCTTCGCCATTAGCCCGGCGCTAATGGCTTTTTGCTGCATGGGGTTGAAGCACTCAAACCCGTTGTATTTTTGTACAAGTTCTAAAATTTCCATAAAAAGAAATTGATTAGTTTAATTTTTAGGTAGAAACCTGAGTTTTTTCCGCACCATGCAGAATGCATTTTCTTCAAGTATTATCTGCTGTGCCCTGTGCCTGGATGAGCCTATCACTAGCTTTGGCTTGCTTATTTTTCTTGCCTCTGCGACAATTAAGTCTGCCTTAAGCGCATCGCCCTCCTCATAATGCGTGTTCAATTTATTTCCCCCAATCTCTTTTCCTTTATAAGTTCAGTTGTTATTTTTGCCACGGTTTCAAGTGGAATTCCGAGATCGTTTGCCGCCTCATCGGGATAAGCCTCCCTGAATTTTTCGAAATATGCCAAAATCTCCTTCTTTGCGGTTTTATAATCCACATCCCTGAGTTTTATTATTTCAATGGAGCCAAGCTTTTCGCGCACGGCATCTCTTACGAAGTCTGATACATTCAGGTAAAGCCCTGCAGACACAAGAGTCTGCATTTTTCCAAGTTCTGAACTTGTCATTTTTGTGCCCACCGTTTTTGAACGCATTTGCATCTGAAGCTGTTTTGTTGCCATTATAATGTTATATATGGTTAACCATATAAAACTATTTTTTTATTTTTCTTGGCGTTTTCATATGAGCCTTATAACTTTTGCTTTTGGATTTTGGCAGTATTTTTTACATTCCACAAAGCGAACAAGCCTGAATGCGAACATTTTTTCACCCCCGCAATGATTTTGGTTTTAACAATTTAGCAAATGGCAAATATCCGGTGTTTAATTCGCGAACCATATTTCGCCACTCTGCTCGGCCCTGTCTTCGGAGAATTTTACTATTGCAAACTCATACATCAAATCACCAAAGCACAGAACGCTTTGGCGCTTTATAAAGAAATTGAGGGAGTTCAGTGCCGGTGCGGAAATGAACCCGGCTCATCCCAGATACTCAACATTTTTGAGTTGCTTGAAGTGGTAGTCCCCTGTAAGCACTTTTGCTTCAAGTGAGAGCGCTGTTGCCATTATTATGGCATCCACGAGCCCAAAGTTTGTGCCGTGCTGTTTTCTGACGGCGTGTTTGATTTTCCCCGCATTTTTTGCAATACGATTATCAAGTTCAGCTAGTATGGAATTTGTTTCGATAAATTCCATATCACTCTCGAAGTAGGCATAATTTTCTCTACCGTATTTGTCTGCAAGCTCAGCCACAACAATTGTCGGAGTAATGCAATTTTTTGTTTCGATTATTTTCCTGACCTTTTCACCGATATGTGAGCCCTGAAAATATTCTACCCACGCATAGGTGTCAAGCACATAATTAGAGATTGTGGAAGTCATCTTCGTCCCTCTTGAAAGGCTTCATTTCTGGATGCACACCAAACAGACTTTTAGGTATCTTTATTTCCTTGCTGGCCATTTTCCTTATAGCCTTGTCATATGATTTTACGGCAAATTTCTTCTTCACCTTATCTAGAATTGCAATGGTTGACTTGTCGACTTGTATAGTGGTAGTACCCATGGAATCACCAACTATACTATAGCTATAGCCATATTTAAAATCTGTGTTTTTTCCTCTCCGACCCCTTTGCACGACCTTAGCCTCCTCGGATCTTGAAATACCAGAAAGCAAAATGGATTTACTCTGGCTCATGAATCCACCTCCTTTAGGGCAAGGTGCTCGTACGCCTTCTGTAGCACAAGAATTGCCTTGGGAAGGTCGCCCACGCGCAGTGATTTGGTTGACTTCCACTGCTCGCCACTTTTATAGCGCTTGTCCATTGTGACCGTGAAATAGGATGCGCCTTCCTTGCCCTCATTTGCCCAGAGCGCTGCCTGAATGCCGCCTACGGAGAATTTTGCCATGGGAGCTTTTGGCTGCCCTACCGGCTGCTCTGCTGAAATTTCCTTTTGTTCTTTTTTTGTTATCTGCATCTGTTGCATAATTATACCACCTCAAAACAAATTCCCACGCGGGTAAATAAAAACAAAACGAGGGTTCAGTGCCGGTGCGGAATTTATGGGAATTAGAGCGGAGAGTTTATGTGGAAAAATAAGTGTACCGGAAATGGGATAATATTGCTTTAATCGGCGCGATTCAAAAGATAATTATATATATCAATTTGATATACATATTTTTAGGTGATTTGAGTGAGCAAAACATTAGTGAGGATGGAGGGGGCACAGGAACTTATAGTTGATAAATTGACTAAAAATGGTTTCTACAAGACCAGAAGCGAAGTAATAAGGGCAGGAGTGTTAGTGCTCGCTGAAAAGCACAAGCTGTTCAAGAATGCGAAAGAAACCGAAGAAGAGCTTGTTGTAAAGAAGATGAAGAAAATATCCGAAGAAATAAGGCAAGGCAAACGCAAAGAACTAACAGAATCACAGGTAAAGGCAAAATACGGATTTAAGTGATGTCCTTGTTCGAACTCACCTTTGTTGAAGGATGGGATAGGCACTTCTCAAAATTCGACAACTCGTTAAAGCAAAAAATATGGAAAAAAATCCAGCAAATAAAAATACTGGCAAACCCAAGGCACCTAAAACACGGCGAACCATTCTTTGTTGAGGAAACTGGACAGCATAGAATATGTTTCGAACAGGCATCTGCAAACACGAGGCGCATAATATTTGCCGGGAATCATAAGCAGTACGAGAAATGGTACAAACGATAAAAATCTATTGCTTTGATAGAAAATGCATTGAATTTGGAACACTCAAAGACTTGCTCTTGAGACTGTCCAGTGGCAGATAAGGCAAATTCACCAATTGGCTTCGAACTAACCTTTTATCCTAAAAATAATCGCCAAAACAGCCAGAATTAAACTTAAATAGCACGGAAATCAAATACTATTTGAACGTGATTTTTTGATTAAGCGATTATCAAGGGCAATTGGCGGTTTGGTGCCGGCATGGATGCAGACAAGAAGGCTGGAAATTGCAGAACAGCGAAAAAAAGATTTTATTGCGTCTGAAATATTTGCCAAAAGCCATGGGGGCAGAACAGCCCCAACGGGAGCTGAAATAAATACGCTCAGGGAAAAGGCACTTAAAAATGCATATGAACGCCTAAAAAAACATAAACTGGGAAAAGCCCAAAAACAGGGTGCGGCGGATTTCCGGACAGAATTTCACAATCTAAAAGCTGATGCAAAAAATGAGGCACTGCAAAGAGCAGAAACCGCGCAGCTTTTGTGGGGGCTAAGAAACAAAAACCTGGTTGCGCATGGGAGGGGAAGCAATCTATTCATTGAAAAGACACCAAAGATAAAGGCACTTCAGAGGGCAACTTCGCGCGGAGCCCTTGGCGAAGGAACTAGCTACCTTAAGGAAATGGGAATTTATGGAATCATAGGGCATAGCTTTGTGAGGTTTTTTGCTGCCAGGCCTTATGTTAAGGCAAAAACAAAAGCAGTTGCAAGCGCGCTTGAGATGGTTGCCGCCGCAAAATCAAAAAATTTCAGGAGGTTTGTTTTTGCAACAACAAGATTTGTATATGACAATCACAGAAACCGCGGAACTGCAATATATGACCAGCTTGCAGAAGGCATTATTTATGATGTGTTTGGAAAGCTTGCAAGGAAAAACAAGGATTTTGCAAAGATCTACAATGTCAATGGCGAACCATCAAATGTCGGGAAGCAATTTTTCAGATACCTTATCAATGAGAACATCCTCAAAAATTTCAAATCCGTAAAAACAATGCATGGCAAACAGGATTTTGAAATCAAAATGGACGCAATTAGGTACTGCACTGTCGGGGACCGTATTGATTCGCGGGAGAAAAATTACGCAAGAACCCTTGATTTTGTCCACGACATATTCCAGCCCGGAAATGAGGTCTCCACACTTGACACATACAAAAGGATGGGAGAAAAATCCGAGGCGCATCACATGGTTTTTAACAATGCACTTCAGGCGCTGATAAGCCTTCAGTACAAGGCAAAAACAATTCACCGAATAGAGCCTTCGGAAATCCAGAGTTATTTCAGAAAGGTCTGCAATTATTATTCAATAAAAGAAGAGGGAGTGCACAAGTACGCATTTGATTTGTTTTATAGCATGGGCAGCCCAACTCCGGGGGATTTTTCAAACCCTCTCAGAAAGAGGCTTTTTGAGGTCAAAGAAATGATAAAAGAAGTATACCGGCCATTGGACATCCCGATGGGCAGGAAAAAAGGCGGTAAAAAAAGGGAAAACAAAAGGGCGGATGCCACTGCAACAGGAATTCAGGTAGGGTTTAACGATTAATCCGCAACTCCTGCCAAAGAACAAGAAAATGCTTATAGTAAATACGGGCAAGACAAAACTTGACAATGGAAGAATATGGAAGTGACTCAGTTTTCCTGCGTCCACTTCTTTATGGTTTTGAGAGCGCCTATTTCAATATCGAGCTGTGAAAGTTTCTTCCCTAGTTCTTCTAGTTTAGATTCTGAAATTTCGCTGCGCAGTGCCTGCAAAACATCCGCGTATTTTGCAACCCGCTTGTCCTTTTTGTAGACAATGCTTGTTTGCACGGTTTCGACCAAATTCTTGCGGTACTCGACATCATTTACAAACATGTTAATCATGGGTTTCCATTTGGGGTCGGCTAAGAGATGGACCGGAAGGCCCACTTTGGCGGCATCTTCCTTATAGCCCTTATCTGTTAGCGATTTTGCGGTGTGCTGCCAATAGAGAGGCTCTGAGAACTTTAGGACCTGATGGCGCTGGTGATAGGTTTTTGCACCCGAGAGCTTTTCTTTCCACTCCTTGTTTTTCTTTTCATAGTGGGATCTGAGGGTTTCAAGTTCTTTTATCTGCGCCTCAATTCGAAGCGGAGTAGGATAGATTAATTTTGGGTATTGTTTTGATGTTTTAACCGCTGAAATGACTCCGCCGCGCTCGAAGTATTTTTTAAGGGCGACTATGCGCTCATCGGTTTGTGGGATTTCAAACTGCTCGGAAAAAACCCGGTAAGAACTGATAATGTTTTTTTGCATAAATTTTTCCTCAAATGCTCGAAACAGATAGAACTGTTATACGGAGAAAACGCGAAATTGGTTAATAAACCTATATCCGCAGCAATTCTATATAAGGTATTGTCGATGTTTCCCGGACTTGGAGGAATGGACCCGCGCAAGATGAAGCAGATGATGCGACAGCTTGGCATCAAAAGCGAGGAGCTTGACGCAAAACGGGTCATAATCGAACTTGAGGGGCAAAATCTTGTTTTTGAAAAGCCGCAGGTGAGCGCAATTGATTTGGGCGCGCAGAAAACCTATACAATTATGGGAACGCCAAAGGAAGTTAAAACAGAAATCGCAATCCCGCAGGCTGATATTGATATGGTTTGCGAGCAGGCAAAGGTAACAGTTGAGAAAGCCCGCAAGGCCCTTGAAGAAACAAATGGTGATATTGCAGAAGCGATTGAAAAATTGCAGAAATAGAATTGCGGCGAATTTTAGCCAAGTATAAAATCAATAATCTGGTTCCGCATAGTTACTGACAGTCTCCCTTTTCTGTCGTAATCAGCTAAGGATTTTATCCGGAGAGTTAACCACTTTGTGAACATTTCACCAGGGAGAGCCAACTCCGTTTGATCCAGCTCACGAAGCAGTTCGTGGTCACCCTTGGTTTCGTAATTTCTCCTCTGCCGGAGCTTGCTGTGGTAAACCTCATCGGCAAGCCTTTGCTTGTTCGGACCCTCAATATGTTCAGTGCGGTTGGAAGCGCGGTGTGACCTATTACCAATTTCTTCTTGCGCATACCTTGCAAGGTCTTTCTCCCTTTCACGTACTGAATTCCTAACACTAACATTCCTTTTATCGCTCTCTGCAAGCCTAGAGAGCCTTATCTGCTCGCGGACATGTTTGGCCATTCCGCTGGAAAGACCCCTTCCCCCTCCTTGCTTAAGTCTGGTGCGGAGGCGTGATGAAGAGGTTGTGGGTTTTTTTCGCATCTGAACCATTTGAAGTATGTTCGAGGCGGATAATAAGCTTTGGGGTATAATGAAAATACCCGCAAACAAAAAGATGCGGCACTATTGTCCGGTTTTTGCGTCCGCTTCCTGCGCCTCTATTTGCAGCGCACCCTCTTTTTTTGAGCCGAACACCAGAAGGCTTAGCTTTACTTTGTCGCCGGCGGCGTGACTTGGGTTAATGTATGCTGTAAAATTGCCCGATGGAACAGCGATGGAAGTGTTCGCATCATCAACAAAAACCGAGTTCGCATCTATAACGGAATTTTGCAGCACGTCGATTTTGAGGGAATTTTTGTTCGCGATGCCGGAAATTGAATCAAGCAATTTTTGTTTTTCGACAGTTGGCTTTACCGAACCCTGTAGAGAAATAATGGGCTCAGTAATTGAAGCTATCTTGAACCCGGTGAAATCCAGCTGGCTGCGCAGCGCATCTCTGAACTGAGTGTAATCCCCGTTGCCGTCAAACTCAAGGGACGCGTAGTTCTGGTCAAGGTTTAGCGTAAATGATTTCACCCCGCCAAAGCCTGAAAGGAAAGTGTTCAGGTCCTGCGTGAAAACATTTTGCGGGCTGGAAAAATACACAAGCGTCCCTTTTAATTCCTGCCCCAAACC
>CAZEBH010000028.1:0-13634 GCA_964510425.1 uncultured archaeon
AAAAGACAAATCAGGTTAGAGCCATCAGGCCGCCAAAAGTGGCGAAGTTAAGTTTTCCCGGAATTTTTGACCGTCAACCAGATGCAATTTTTGAATGTCCGCACCGTGGGCGGCTAATTCATGGTGAAAAAACGGGACAATTTCAGCAGGAGTTGTTTCTGTGGCTGCACGCGTTTGTATAAAAACAATATCCGGATTGTTCAGTGCTTTTATTCGGTCTAAAATTGTGGCGCTATGAAAAAACCTATTTGCCTCACCGGGCAATGGGATAGGGCTTTTGTATGTTTTTGACAGAACACCAAGTCCGGTTACACTTACTTTCTTTTTCCTGTTAAGCAAACGCCGAAAAAAACCTAAAGCCATAATGAGTAACCTTGCAGAAAATATTTATAGATTGGGTTTGGTTTGATTGGGAAATTGGCGAAGGACATTTAAAAAGGGGGGTTTTTAAAGCTTTTTAAAGGCTTTATTTATAAAGTAAATTTCTTTTACGGGGGACTAAATATGCAATACACAATAGTTAACATCGTGGCATCGGCTAATCTCAATACTACAATTGACCTTTATAATCTTGCAGTATCAATTCCAAATGTTGAATATGAACCGGAACAATTCCCGGGCGCAATACTAAAGCTAAAAGAGCCAAAAGTTTCCATGCTGATTTTCAAAAACGGCAAAATCATATGCTCGGGTGCAAGTTCGGAAGCGCAAATTCCCATGGCTATTTACAAGGCTTCGAAGATGATTCACGAGATACAAAAGAGCGTGAAGGTGCAAAAGAACGCCGAATACACGGTGGTCAATCTTGTAACAACCGCAAACCTCAAAATGACGCTTGATTTGTTTAAAACTGCAATGGAATCTGACAATGTCGAATACGAACCTGAGCAGTTCCCGGGCGCAATCCTTAGAATTCACGACCCGAAACTGACTTTGCTTTTGTTCAAAAACGGAAAATTGATTTGCGCGGGCGCAAAGAATGAGGAACTCCTAAAGAAGGGCCTTCGTAAAGCCGCAAAAATGATCCGCGACATAAATGCGCCTGAGAAGGGGAAGGCAAAACCCAAGAAAAAGGGCACAAAGGAAGAGGAATAGGGCCAAGTGAAAGGGCTTGGAGGATAAACCAAGCCACAATAATACTTATTTTAAAGTCTGTGGTCAATTATAGCAATATGACTCCGAGAGATATAAGCGAACTCAAGAAGCTCGTAAGGGAAAGCAATTTCCCCGCAGAGTACAAGAAACTTGGTGCAGTAAAACTGCTCAAGATGTTCGAATCATAAATCAGGATTTTCAAGCCTAAGCCTAAATTTCTTCAGGGTTAATCTTCCAATGCCAGTATCAAGTGTTGTGAAGCTCGTGCATTTATGCTCATGCGCAATTGCCACATGGATTGCATCCTTGAACATTATTCTGGAGTCTTCTTCTATGACCGCATAAATAATGGAAAGTGTTTTTCCGGTTACGTTTTCAATCTCAATGTTTGTCAGGTCAAGTAGTCTTCTGAAAGCCAGTATGGATTTGTCAATGGTAAAATCATCTTTCCTTTTTGCACTCCTGTAAAGAAACCTCACGACTTCGCCTATCGCATGGGTTGAAGTTATCAGCACCCGTGATTTTCCCCGAAACCTTGCAAAGTATTCAAAGCCACAAGAATTCTCTTCAATGACAGCCTCTAAAATCACGTTGGCGTCAACAAATGCAAGTTCCATTATGGCAAATAACACCAAAACATTTATTACGTCAATTGCCGTAATAAGATTTTTGGTATCGAAGTCCTGAGGGGCAAGTCCAAGAATTAAGAAGCTTTAAAAACCTAGCAATAGCCAATAGTTATTGATTAGCGGTCATAGCGGCAGGGTCACACCCGGTCTCATTCCGAACCCGGAAGTTAAGCCTGTCAGCGATGTTGTCTGCACTGTTCTTTGAACGGAGCGGCTTATACGCTGCTAATCACTTTTCTTTAATTTAAGTTGCGTTAATCGCAACTCTTTTCCTGCTTTTTCCATGTTTTGCGAGAGGTGGTTTTCAAAAACCCGGATTTTTGGATTTTTGCCAATGCCTTTGCTGAAAAAATTGACTTTTTCAGGATTTAAAGTTTAGCACGCCAAATGCCTTTTGGGCGTCTTTTTCCTCTATGAGGAATATTGAATCCGTCCACGAGCTTGCGCATTCATAGATGTTGATGCCATTTTCCGAAAATATGGATGTGAGGAAATTGAGGAATCCTGGTATTTCTTCTATTTTTTCTGAAGTTTTGTGGGTAATCTGAACAAGGTTTTTTCTCTCGCGTATTATATGTCCGGAAAAGTTTTCCTCGACTTCTGTGGCAAAATCGTCATCCAGTACGACAGTCATAGTTTTTGTTCCCTGGATAATATGGAAATTATCGCTTTTTGAGCGTATTTTCTTGGCAAGGTCTAAAATCTTGTCCCATACAGCGTTATCATCATCTAGTATGAAAACTGAGACTTTAGTTCTCATCTCGAATTTGCCGTTTTTGACATATTTTATTATTTTTAATTCGAGTTCCGGCGTGGGTTTTGACTTTTCTGAAAATCTTTTGCATGCCACCATTATTGCGTCAAATGATTTCTTTGGGTCTAGTTTGAGGTCGGTTGAAATTTTTCTTGCTAGTGAAGAGTAATTTATGAGGCTTGCTTTGAGGCACTGCTTTAGGCTAGGGCGGTTTTCAAGGTACTCGAATACTTGTTTTGCTATTTTCATAATTAAAACATATCCCAAAACAATTAAAAATGTTTAATTATGGACATTTATTGTCAAATTTATCTTTTTCTGGACATTGATTATAAGTAGCCGCAAGTATGCAAATAGGTAGGACTGATGTTATGGCAGAAAAAGTAGTTTTAGCATATAGCGGAGGGCTTGACACATCCATAATTCTAAAGTGGCTCTGTGATGAGGGCTATGAAGTAATTGCCTACCTTGCTGACGTTGGGCAAAAAGAAGATTTTGAACAGGCCAAAAAGAAGGCACTCTCATTGGGCGCTTCAAAGGTTATTATTGATGACCTCAAAAAAGAATTTGTCGAAAATTACATTTTCAAGGCAATAAAAGCAAATTGTACCTATGAAGGGAGTTATCTTCTTGGAACTTCACTTGCCCGTCCTGTAATAGCTAAAGGGCAGATCGAAACTGCAATAAAAGAAAAAGCCACAATACTTTCACACGGGGCAACAGGAAAAGGGAATGACCAGGTGCGCTTTGAACTGACTTATCTTGCCCTCATGCCGCAAGCAAAAATAATAAGCCCTTGGAAAGAGGAAAAATTCCTCAAGCAATTCCAAGGCAGAACGGACATGATAAAATATGCATCAAAAAACGGGATACCTGTTTCTGCGACCAAGGAAAAGCCATACAGCACTGACGAGAATATAATGCACACAAGCTACGAGTCAGGAGTTCTGGAAGACCCGGCAGCCGCTCCATCCGAGGGAATGTTTACAAAAACTAAAAGCATCAATGATGCGCCCCTGATCCCTACAAAAATCGAACTTGAGTTCAAGAAAGGAATGCCAATCAAGATCAAGGATATCAATGAAAACCTGCAAATTAAAGGGGCGCTCAAGATTTTTGACTATTTGAACAAGATAGGCGGCGAAAACGGTGTTGGAAGAGTTGACATGGTGGAAAACAGGTTTGTCGGAATCAAGTCAAGAGGAGTATACGAAACGCCTGCCGGAACAATACTGCTCAAATCCCACAGGGACCTAGAAGGCCTTACGCTTGACAGGGAAGTGAGCCATCTCAAGGACATGTTAATGCCAAAAATATCCGAGCTAATCTACAATGGCTTTTGGTTCTCGCCGGAAATGGATTTCCTGATGGCTGCAATAGAACAGAGTCAGGAACACGTAAGCGGGATAGTAACAATCAGTCTGCACAAGGGGAACTGTATAATCACCGGAAGGAAATCCAATGAATCCCTCTACAATATTAATATTTCCTCAATGGAAAGGAACGGAGGGTTCAATCAAATGGATTCGAAAGGATTCATTAGAATAAACGCGATAAGACTGCAAGCCGCAAAGAGGAGAGAAAAATGAAAAACGACGTGCTTTCACTGGAAAATTTTACGAAACAAAAAATAGAGAAACTAATCAGCGTTGCGCAGGACATGAAAAAAGACCGTCATGCATATACCTGGCAATTGGAAGGACAAACTCTTCTCTCAATATTTGAGAAACCTTCGCTGAGAACAAGAATTTCTTTCGAAATAGCCATGAAACAGCTAGGCGGGCATACCATAACAATAGATTCTCAGGCAACCCCGATGGGGAAAAAGGAATCCGTAGAAGACACAGCAAAAGTTGTCAGCAGGTATGTTGACATAATAATGGCAAGACTCTACAAACAAGAAGACCTAATACGGCTTGCAAATAACGCAAGCGTGCCAGTAATAAACGGGCTTACTGACAAGTATCACCCATGCCAAGTACTCTCGGATTTGTTTACAATAAAGGAAAAGAAAGGAAGTTTTGAGGGTTTAAAGCTTGCATACTTTGGGGATGCAAACAACAACGTAACGCATTGCCTCATGCTCGGGTGTGCGCTTGCAGGAATAGACATGACAGTGGCTTGTCCGGAAAATCACGCCCCGCAAAGTGATGTCCTCAAGAAAGCTGCAAAGCTTGCAAAATCGGAAGTAAAAATTACCAACAACCCTGCAACCGCCGCAAACAATGCTGACATCATCTATACGGATAGCTGGATGAGCTACCACATAAAGGAAGATGAAAAAGAAGCAAGAATAAAAGAGTTCAAGCCGTTCCAAGTCACTTCATCGCTAATGAAAAAGGCAAAAAAGGGCGCCATATTTATGAACTGCCTGCCAGCACAAAGAGGAATGGAACAAACAGCTGAAGTAATTGACGGAGAACAAAGTGTGGTTTTTGACCAAGCGGAAAACAGATTGCATATGCAAAAGGCAGTACTACTTTACTCAAAGGGATTGTTATGAAACTTTGGCAAACAGATAACGGATTAGATAAGGAGGTGGAAGAATTCACAATCGGAGTCGACTACTTATACGATCAAAAATTGGTTGAATATGACTGCAAAGTTTCAATGGCGCACTCAAAGCTTTTGCTCAAGATGAAAATCATTACAAAAAAAGAGCATAATGAACTTAATTCCGAACTAAAAAGCATAATCCAACTATACAAAAATGGAAAATTCAAGATAAAGCAAAGCGATGAAGATGTACATACAAAAATAGAGAATTGGATTACCAAAAAACTTGGAAAAACAGGAAAGAAAATACATGCCCTGCGCTCAAGAAACGACCAAGTAATTGCCACATTAAGGCTTTACTCAAAAGACAAGCTTTTGGAAACAAAAAAAGAAGCCCAAAATTTTATTCAAGATTTAACCGCATTTGGAAAAAAGACAAAGGGAACCCCGATGCCTGGCTATACCCATATGCAGCGCGCCATGCCATCGAGTGTTGCACTTTGGGCAGAATCTTTCAAAGAATCATTACAATCAGACATAAAAATACTTGATTTTGCAATAGATACTATTGATGAAAATCCACTGGGAAGCGCAGCAGGATTTGGCCTGCCAATAAAAATAGATAAAACAATAACCACCAAAGCACTCGGCTTTTCAAAGTGCTTTCAAAATCCTATATACGTGCAAAATAGCAGGGCCAAAAACGACCTGAAAATAGTGTTTTCTCTCCTTCAAACAATGTTAACACTCAACAAACTTGCAACAGACCTGTTACTTTTTACAACAAAAGAGTTCGGCTTTTTCTCACTGCCAAAAAGCATGTGCACAGGAAGCAGCATAATGCCACAGAAAAAAAATTATGATGTGTTGGAAATACTTAGAGCCAACATCGGCATTGTTTCGAGTAACTTCTATTTTATATGCACAAATGCTGCAAATCTCCAATCAGGTTACAACAGAGACGTCCAATTAAACAAAGGCAAGGTGATGCAAAGTTTTGAAATAACAACAAGTTCACTCATAATGGCTCGAAAAATAATCGAAAATCTCGAAATCGATAAGAACAGCCTCAAAAAAGCGACAAGTGAAGAATTATATGCTGCTGAAAAAGCAATCAAAATGAGCCTTGGCGGAACTCCTTTTAGAGACGCTTACAAAATTGTTTCAAAGCAATCTTCAAGAAAGTAAATGGATAATATAGAATTTTGTTTATTTATAGCAAATTGCTTTAATTTTTGAACATTTTTGTGTCAATTTGTTGTATGCAAAGGTGAATGAGTTGTTCAATTATTTATGTTCTTTGCTATTAGTCATATTCCAGTTTCCTGCTCGCCGTCTTCAGATTTTCAAGAACAATCAGTTTCATCAGCAGCGCGAACTTTTTGTCATCGCGCTTCTGGCTAAGCTTACTATTTTCATGCATATCTCATTTTCTGGTTCGTGTTCTTTAATGAATGCAGAACTAGCTGTTTCATGAAAATACTGAAATGCCGGTCATTCCTGCTTTTGGATAGTTTTGTCAGTTCCATGTATTGCTGTACAAATCCCGCAGGAAATGTTATGAGCGGGAAGCCCTTGAGCAATAGAGTATGGGCAAATATGGCGCGGGATGTTCTTGAGTTGCCGTCTATGAAAGGGTGTATTCTCTGGAATTCACTGTGGAGGTACGCCGCGAAATCCACAGTTTCATGCGGTTTCATTTTTTTCTGGATGTTTTGCCTATAATATTCGAATAAATCTTCAAGCCTTCGTGGCAAATCTTTCCAATCAGCAGTCTTGAATTCCGGGTTTCCTTTTATCAGAACGTTTTGTATTCTCAGCTCTCCAGCCCCGGCTTCAATCCAGTTCATTGCCTTTGCATGGAACTCAAGGATTTTCTGCAAGTCAAGCGGATTTTTGCCCTTGATTAGCATATCCAGCGCCTTCTTGTAATCTGTTGTTTCCTGCATCTCCTGGAAAGTCCTGTTTTTTGGGGGAATATTTTGCTTTATGAGCCTTGCAGTTTCGGATAAGGTCATTGTGTTGCCTTCAAGCGAGAGGCTGCGGTGGATGAACAGTATTTCGTCATCGATGCTGGGGCGCTTTGGTGACTTCCTGAATTTTGCAAACTCAGAATCCGTTTTGATGTTCAGTTTTTCCTCATCCACATCGTCAAATATATTTTTGCGGTTTATTTGGGATTCTCCTTTAGACAATTCAACGACATTCTTCAAAAAATCTGAGTATACAAGTGTTCCGGAAAATGGCTTGCGGGAATCTACCAGAAGAAAGCCGTGTTTTGACAGAAAACTTGAAATTCGCGCAATTGTTTTGCTGTTGAAATGTTCCCCATTGACATAGTTTTTTTCCAGCCCCATCTTGATGAATTCAACAGTTTTGTCCAAAAATAGCTCATTGTAATCAATCGCATTTCTAACGCAGAAATCAAGCATCCGTAAAAGCTTGATTGATTTTTCGGTTTTTTTTAAGAAATATTTTTTTTCTTTAACCTCAAGAAACCCCTCTTCCGCAAGCTGCTTGAGCCGCTTATAAAATGCGTCGTATTCATAGGGAGTTTTACCCAGCTTTTTGAGCAATTCCGAGGCAGTCAGGCCTTCATTTAGTAAAACTGAATAAAGCAAATCATACTTCGAAACCATGTAGAAACTTGCCACCAAAAACTATAAAAAGAGTGCTATTTAGCATTAAAATTCAATAATAAATGGAAAATTGATGCTAAATAGCATTAAAATTCAAGTATTGCCCTTCGCCCGATAAGCCACCAAAAATGAAGAAAAACTATATTTTTAGTGGCTTATAGCCCTAAAAATGAACTTTGATAAACGCGGCTAATCACTTTTTCTTTAATTAGCCCAACAGCACTAACACTTTCTTTTTCGTCAACGTCCTTGCAAACCTTTTGGGTTTGCGAGGCCTACCAAAGCTTTGCTTTGGCAGGTTTTCTTTTCGTGTAACGAAAAAGAAAAGGTTGGTTTAGAACAGCCTGAAGTAGAACATCCCAAAAACAATAACACAAATTATTGCCTGCGCTCCGAGAATTGTCCCCACCGCTTCTTTTTCACTCATCATTTTCATGCGAAGCACGAAGTGTGTGAGCGAGCCGCCGCGCGGGTCGGGTGCAAGACGGCCGTCTTTTTGCGGAATGCCGAATGATTCGCTCTGGAACTTGTGCCTTGCCTTGAATGCAAGTTCTAACCAATGCAGCGCAATTATTGTAAGCCCGATTTTTTCCATGTTTCCGACAATTGAAATTGTTGCAACGCTTGCGCCAATCATAAGTGTCAAGGAGTCCCCGCCGAAAACTTTTGCAGGAAAATAGTTGTAGCGCAAAAATGCCAGAAGGGCTGCAAGGACTGCAATGCCAATAATTGCAGCTTCGGTTTCGTGCGTGAAAAACGCAATAAGTGTGAGGGTTGAAATTATCAGTGCGCCAAGACCTGCCTCAAGTCCGTTCATGCCGGCAAGCATGTTGAATGCGTTGCTCGCGCCCGTGATTGCAAGCGGAACGAGAATTAGCGAATAAAAAATCCCGATAGAAACCGGACCAAAAAAAGGCAGAACCAAATAATCCGTGCCCGCATTAACAGCCATCAGTGGAAGGGCGGCAAAAACCGGAAAGAGCGCATGCTGCCACTGCCTGATTCCTTTTTTCCATCCAATAATATCATCAATTACACCAATAAAGCATACAAGAAATATTGTAAGAAATGAGGCAAAAAGAATTGTTAAGTTTAGCGCGAAAAAATGTAGATAAGTTGAGAGGAATATTGCAATTATAATTCCGAAAGAGATGCCAAGAATTGGGCCAATACCGCCAAGCTCTGCAATCTCAGGTTTTGAGAGTTTGTTCATGTCTTGCCCGGAAATTCCACGGGCGAACATTCTTCTTATGAGCGCAGGCATTACAAGGTAGGTTAACAGAAAAGATGAAGCAAAAATAGCCGCCATTGAAAATGCCATTTCCAAGGGAAACACCAAAAAACCCTACTTGACCTTGTAGACACGAACCTGCTTATTTGAATAAACCAATTCAAAGTTTTGAATTGCATCGGGCGCAAAGAATAGCTTTGTAACAAACGCCTCATTTGCAGCCTTGTTCAATAGAAAAAGGGAGTTTGCTGATTCGTTGCGGTATACAAATGCCCTTTGTGTCTGGCCTATTGTCTGGTTTGGTTCGGAAATCCATATCGATGGAAGGGCCATATACTGCGCCTCGGTAAGAGTATTGTTACCACAGTTGAATGTTTTTTGTTTTGTGAGCGAGTCAGTGGCTATTTGACAGCTAATTTGCTGTGAAAAATAGTCATCAGTGCGAGAATCTGCCACCCCGAATGCATATAGCCCAAGTGAACCCATCTTGCCAACTAAATCCTCGCTGACAATTACATAATCCGAACCATACTTTTTCACTATAGCAGTAGCCTCACCTTCAGTTGGCGCAAGCAGGAAACTTGCAACCGCAGCATTTGCGGAAAGCATCTTGTTCCTGTTGTCAGTGATTACATTCCTCTCACCAATAAAAGATATCCAATGGCCTTCATCCCACCAGTTGAACATTTTTGAGCCTGCTGGCGTGTTATCCTTGAGCCAGTAGAGTGACTCCTTCCAGCCTGTATTCTCCTCAATTTGCGGCACATTCTGGGGGACAAAAAACATCCCCGCTGCAATGCCAACGAGCATGATAAACCCAAAACCCATGGCAACGATTTTTTTCTCAAAGCTTTGCATTTTGCCCATATATTCCAAAAATTCGTTGATTACAATTCCAGCTGACATTGCAACCGGAATTCCGAAATAGAATGTGAATTTTAGCTTTGTAAATGCCATTACCATTGTAAGCAAAATCCAGAATAAAAATATCGGAGAAACAATATCATCCTTTTTGCGCAGCAACCGATAGAGCAGAAGCGGAATTGCAAGGAAGGGAAGCAAAATAAGCGCGCTGTACTTGTTGCCCCAGAACTTAAAGCCATGCTGCTCTTCGCCGACTGTGATAGAATATACGCTAGATTGGCTATTGCCCCCGGACTGGATATTGCCAATACTTGCAGCATCAACCGGCAAATATTTTGTCAGGTAGCCGGTTGTAGTGGTTATCCAGTTTGATCCATTTACGGCTGTGACCAGAACGGAGAACACAAGAAAAACTATGGCAAAATTGATGGCAATATTTTTTATTTTTTCAAATGACTCCTTTCTGAACCAGAGCATGGCAAGCGTGAACAAGAGATAACCGCCAAGAATTAATGGCACCGTGATAAATCCGCCCCAGCTCCAGCCCATAAAAGTGAAAAAGAGCCCTGCAAGAAAAGAGTTAATTATAGTGAACCTGTTCAGCTCTGCGCTCTTAATTGCGCGGACAAAAAAATAAAAGCCAAAAACCATCCACATAAAACCAATCGAGTCATCCTCAAACCAGCCGGCCATTGTCCTGTAAGCAAAAGCTGGCATTGCCGCTGCTACAATTGCAATCACAGCGCCGACTTTTTTACCATACATCTCGCGCCCGAGAAAATAAAGCCCGATACATGCAAGAGCGCCGAAAAGCGCGGGCATTATCTTGATAGCGACAATCCAGCTTTCCTTGTTGAAAGTGGCATTGAGCGTAAAAATCTTGAAAAGCGCAACGGAAAAAATCCAGAAAAAAGCGCCCTCCCTCGGCATGTCGGCACCGCCCTGGGCAGCAAGCTGGTAATACGCGCCTGGATCGTAAGCAGGAATCGTGAGTGTTTTGGCTACATATTCGCCGATTCTTGCGTGGAAATAGGAGTCGAATTCAAACATGAGGTCATAAACCATCAGTTGACCCCTGACACCAAAAGCAAGGAGGAAAATGAGGAAAACGAAGAAAATCTCCTTTTTGTGCGCCGAAAAAAAACTTTTTGCCCCTTCTTGCATCATTGTAATTAATTTCATAAGGTTTTTAAGGACAAATTTGAAAGGAAACCATTGCTTGGGGGGTTTCTAAGGTGCTTTTCTTTTGATGATTCTGTTCTGGCGGAAAGCCAGAACCAAATTCTTGATTTTTCAGGGTTCGTAATGGTTGATTCTCATTAGATTTTTTGTTTCTCCTTTTTGAAGGAGGAACAATGGGCTTGTGATGAGTATTGCGAGTAGGCTCATCGCTAACTCTAGTTCGGCGTTCTCTTTTCCTTTTGAGCGCAACCTGCTGATTGTGGTTCGTTCTTTGAGAATATTGTGCTCATTCTCAATATGATTGCGTTTCCCGCGCAACCCCTTGTACCAAGCGGCATCTTTTTCGAGGAATGCAAGGTTTTTGAAGTACCTGCCAACAAGCGTTGGTTTTGTGCGCGATAGCAGCCGCAGCACGTGCAAAAAGTTTACCGGAGGAGGAACGAATTCTCTATCCCGCCAATATTGCTTGTACTTTTCCACCAAATTCTCGGTTGTTCCCTTTTCATCAAATACCGCATTCTCAGGAAAACTGCAAATCCACCCAAATCATGCCCTGCTGTATCAATCGATTATTTATTTTCTTCCAATCCCTCTTCATCCAAAAACCATTCTGCCCCTCCCCACAAGGAAGAGCAATGGTTTTCACCTATTTAAAAACAGCTAGTCATGCAACACAGCAGGAAACCATAATTGTACCAATTACGGGAAATTTTGGCCGCCCCAAAAAGCCTGTTTATAATAACAATTATTCAGTCAATTAAGTCAATGAATTCACCAAGTTTAAGGGAAAAAGGTTTTCTATCCGCCTTTCTCCAAAGCGCCAGGATAAAACAGGCGGCAGAATATATTTCCGGAACCAAAATAGTAGATATAGGCGGCAGGGATGGCAAACTGTCGGAAATTCTAAAAGGTAAGCAATACACAGTAATTGACATCGCGCCCGAAACACTGGTAAAACCCGGCTTAAAATATATTCACATGAGCGTTTATGATGAAAGTATTGTAAAGCTTGGAAAATTCGATTGCGCCACATTGATTGCTGTAATTGAACACCTAGAGTTCCCGGACAAAGCCATCGGGAATATCGGGAAGATATTAAAAAAAGGCGGACGGCTCATTATAACAACACCAAGCAATACTGGAAACAGGATACACACGATCATGAGTGGAATTGGGATTACTTCAAAGGACGCCTCTGAAGACCACCAGAAAATTTTCACGTTGCCAGAACTTGAAGGGATAATTGAAAAAAACGGGTTCGATGTCATTATTTCAAGGCAGTTTTTTGCCGGATTAAACCAGATTGTTGTGGCGGAAAAAAATTAAGGGGTAAGGGAGCCGGTTTTATTTATACTAAAGCCTTTAATTTTCTTTGTAGGAGTTATTAGGAATGCGACCCAAATTGTGCCTTGCATGTTCCGCTGGAGGGCATTTGTCCGAAATGATGCAGCTTAAAGAATTCTATTCTGGCTATCCGCATTTTTTTCTGGCATTCCGGCGGTCTGACACTGAAAGCCTTGCAAAAACCGAGAGGGTTTTCTTTGCGAGGCTCCCTGCAAGAAACCCGCTTGCCACAATGAGATGCTTTTTTGAATGCATGCGCATAATCAGAAAAGAAAAGCCGGATATTGTTCTCTCAACCGGTGCGGACATCGGGCTTATTGCATGCGTTGCCGGAAAACTTCTTGGCAAAAAAATAGTTTTCATAGAAAGCTTCTGCAGACCTGAAAAGCCGGGCATTAGCGGGCGCATAGCTTACATTTTCGCGGACCTTTTCATCTACCAGTGGAAAGAGCTTGCCGGATTTTACCCGCGTGGAATTTACGGGGGAAGCATTTTCTAAAAATGGCGTGATGCAATTGGAACCAAAAAAAAGTGCGGCAAAGAAAAACTATTGTTTTGTCTCGGTTGGCACGCACCCGCAGCAATTTGACAGACTTTTATGCGAAGTTGATGCGTTAATTGAAAATGACAAAATTTCCGGCGAGGTTTTTGCCCAGGGCGGAAACAGCAGCTATGTTATGCGATACTGCAAATCAAAAAAATTCCTTACACTTGTTGAATTTGCAGATTTGCTTTCCAAATGCAGCCTATTTATCACCCACGCAGGCGAAGGCAGCATTGGGCAGGCAAAAAATATGGGCAAAAAGATGATTGTTGTGCCGCGCAGAAAAGAATTTGTTGAGCACACAAATAATCATCAGCTAGAGCTTGCGCAGGTTGTGCAGGATAAAAAATTAGGGCTTGTTGCATGGGACATTTCTGAACTGGGAGAAAAATTGCGGCAAATCCGAAATTTCACCCCCGCAAGAATTGAGAGGGGAAAAATAGTGCAAATTCTGCAGGATTATGTAAAGAGGGAATTCTAAAATGGCAAACGCTTCGATAGTTGTTGCAACATACAACAACAAAATTACCCTCAGAAAAACCCTTGATTGCCTGCTTGCACAAAAATTCAGCGCTAAGTTTGAGGTAATTGCGGTTAATGACGGGAGTTCGGATGGCACTGCAGAATTTCTTGAAGTTTACAAAAAAGGCAAAAAGAATTTTACCGCAATAAACCAGCCCAATATGGGCGTTTGCAGGGCAAGAAACAATGGGATTGCGGTGGCAAAATATGAAATCATAATTAATATGGACCATGACTGCATTGCGCAAAATGACTGGCTTGGAAAAATGGTTGGCGGATTTGATTCAAAAGATATTGGAATTGTGAGCGCATATGATTACTACGGCCGACCTTC
>CAZEBH010000029.1:0-13431 GCA_964510425.1 uncultured archaeon
CCGGATACGATTTTTCCGGATAAGGAAAGAATCCAGCCATACATCAAGAAAAAGGAAGATGCGGCATCAAGGGCAACTGCTGCGCAGGCTGCAGCGGAAGCGAAGCCGGAAGCAGTTATTGCAGAAGTTATTGAGGCTAAAACAGAACAGGCAATTGAGGCAAAACCCGAAGCTGGAAAAATAACCACCGAGAGGGGCGCTGAAGGGAAACCTGATGAATATGATAAAAAGCACGAAGAGGCCGGGCACGCAAAGAAAGAGCATGCTGAACACAATGAACACAAACAAAAAGAGGCATCAGTAACAGAAAAGATAGACGGGGAAAAGGCGGCACAGTGATTTGTTATGTCTAAAAAACTCGCGGTATTGAGGGACAGTTCGGTAATTGAACTTGAATCCAGGCTCGTGGAGCTCAAGACCGGGCTTTCAAAAGAGAAGGCGCTTGTGGCTTCTGGAACGCGCGCGGAGAAGCCCTCGAAAATTCGGAATGCGCGCAGGCAGATAGCAAGAATTCTAACAATAATAAATCAGAAACAACACGGGGTGAAGAGTTAAGGTGGCTGAAATAGACAAGATTACCGGTCTGCCCAAGGACCTTTTGGAGTTTGGTGATATCACCAAGGAGAGCCAGAAAATAAGGGTTCGCACTCTTGCGCGCAGGTTTGGAAAAATTGTCACCATTGTAAGCGGATTTGAGGAAGAGGGAGAGGCTAAAAAACTGGAAAAGGAAATGAAAAGAAAACTCGCATGCGGCGGAACCACCAAGGGAAAAGAAATTGTATTGCAGGGAAAACACATGAATGCGGTGAAGGAAATTTTGATGAAAAACGGGTACAAGAAGGAATTGATTGATGCTTAAAACACAAAATTACTGCATTTCACGCGAAAATATCCTGGTGCATGAGATGATAGGGCTCAATTTGAGGGTTGCGAAGAGCACGGACAGGCAAAGAATCGGGGCGCAGGGAAAGGTTGTTGACGAGACAAAAAATGTTTTTGTTGTGGAAAATGCGGGTGCTGAAATGGTTTTGCCAAAAAATGAATGCGATTTTGAATTTGATATTGGGAATGAACTGGTTTTGGTTGATGGCAAGAAGATTGTTTACAGGCCGGAGCAGAGGCTCAAGGCGCTATGGAGAATGATTTAAAATGGCTAAAAAGGCACAGGTAAAGGAAACGCATGGCGATTCAAAGGCGGGCGAACTAAGGCTGCGGACCCCCGAAGGGTTTAGCGTAAGGGGAGCTGTGTTAACGGGACTGGTTGTCAGCGCAAAGGCGCCAAAAACGGTAACTGTTCAGAGGATTATCACAAAGTATGTGACAAAGTATGAGAGGTATAAGAAAATAAAATCCAAGGTCAAGGCGCATAACCCGGAGAGCATAAACGCAAAAGAAGGGGACATGGTTGTCATTGGCGAAACACGCAAATTGAGCAAGACCAAAAACTTTGTGGTGCTTGAGATTTTGAAAAAGGCGAACTGATGAAAGGAATAAACGCTTCGATTGTACGCGGGCTCACGCATGGCACCATATGCCACTGTGCGGACAACTCCGGCGCGAAGGAAGTTAAGATAATTACGGTTTACCGCTACAAGGGAAGGCGCAGGACCAACCCGAAGGGCGGAATTGCCGATATGGTAAACGTGGTTGTCAAGAAGGGAAAACCGGAGATTAGGAAAAAGGTTGAGAAGGCTGTTGTTATCAGGGTTCGCAAGGAATACAAACGGCCTGATGGAACGCGCATCAAGTTCGAGGACAACGCGGTTGTGCTTGTTGATGAAAAGGGACTTCCTAAAGGGTCTGAAGTTAAGGGAGTTGTTGCAAAAGAAGTCGGGGAAAGATTTCCAAAAATCGCGGGGATAAGTTCGGGAGTCGTTTAAGGGATTTTTATGGCAAACACGATTGTTGCAAGTTCAAAGCCAAAGAGCCAGAGGAAATGGTATTACACAAAGCCGCTGCACACTTCACAAAAAGAGTTCTCGGCGCATCTAAGTAAGGATTTGCGAAAGGAACTTGGCAGAAGAAGCCTTGAAGTGCGCAGGGGCGATACTGTAAAGGTTTTGCGCGGCGGGGAGAAGGTATTTGGCAAACAGGGTAAAATTACTGGGATTATGAGGGCAAAGAGGATGGTATTTGTGGAAGGGATTGTGCGCAAAAAGGTGGACGGGACTGAAAAACCGATTCCGCTAAGGCCGAGCAATCTGCTCCTCGTCGCTATTGACACAAAAGATGAGAGAAGGATTATGAAAAATAGTGGTAATCGGAACGCGACGAATCAGCCGAAGGCTGCTCTCGCCCTTGCGAACCAAAACTCAGAGGTGAAGAAAAATGGCAAATAGGGGAGAGAGAAAAAGGCAGAAGAGCATTGCGGCACCCAAGGTTCGGGGCTTTAAGAGAAAGGAGGACACTTTCACCCCAAGAAGCAGGCCCGGCCCACACAGCAAGGCTACATCAGTGCCGCTCTCGTTTGCGCTAAGGCAGGTTCTGAAGATTTCAAGGAACATGAAGGAGACAAAAAGAATCATTGCAGACGGCGCTCTTTTGGTAAACGGCAGGCCGCGAAGAAAGCCGCAGTTCCCCGTGGGGATTTTTGATGTGGTTGAAATTGTTTCGGTGAAAAGAAAGTTCAGGTTTTTCCTTGACAGGAAGGGAAGAATGGTTGCAAAGGAAATTGAACACGGGCATGGCGATTTCAAGGTCTCAAAAATCGTCGGGAAATACACCGCAAAGGGAGGCAGGATAATGGCAACCACAAATGACGGTTATAGCATAGAACTTGGCAGGGAAAAAATCAGTGTCGAGGACTCCGTGAAGGTCTCGATTCCGGACATGCTGGTTCTGGAAGTTCTGCCCATGGGCAGGGGAGCAACGGCATTCATTGTCGGCGGAACCCACACCGGAAAAACGGTAAAGCTTGAAAGGGTAATGCACGGCTCGCTAAAGACGCACACGGTTGTCGAGTTCGAGGATGCGGACAAGAAATACCAGACAGTTATTGACAATGTTTTTGTGGTGGGCAAATCAAAATCCGAACTAGAGGTATTGGCATAAATTTTAGGTGAACATTATGGCAAACGGGACAAACGCGATGAAAAAAATCAGGGTCGAAAAGGTCACTGTCAACATGGGAGTTGGCAAGACCGGAGACGAACTGGACAAGGCCATGGAGATTATGAGAAGAATTACCGGGGCAAAACCGGTTGCGACAAAATGCAGGGTCAAAATACCCACATGGGGCATTAGAGAAGGCCTGACAATTGGCACGAAAGTTACCCTGCGCGGAGAAATTGCAGAGAAGTTTTTGCGCGAGGCGCTTCTTGCAAAGGACAACAAGATTGCAAAAAAGAGCTTTGATAAGCTTGGGAATTTCTGGTTTGGCGTAAAGGAAAACATTGACATGCCAAAGGTCAAATATGACCCAAAACTTGGAATACGCGGGCTTGATGTTCTTGTAACCCTTGAACGCCCGGGTTATAGGGTCAAGAAGAGAAAGCTTGCAAAGGCAAGGCTGCACGGCTCGCACCTGATAAAAACTGACGATGCGATTAATTTCATGAAGGAGAAATTCGGGGTTGAAGTTGCATGAGTGAAAACAAGCAGCCGAAAAAGCACAAGTTGAAGCCGAGAATTTGCAAATGGTGCGGCACGCACAAGGGAGTCATGCGCAGGTTCGGGCTGAATATCTGCCGCAGGTGCTTTAAGGACAACGCACTCAAGATGGGATTTAGGAAGTTTGATTAGGAGATGATTGTAAATGAGCCGAACTGACAGCATTGCGGATGCACTTACGCACCTAAAGAACAGCGAGAACGCCGCGCACAATGAGTGCATGATAAGGCCTGCTTCGAAGCTGCTCAAGGAGATTTTCAGGATACTGCAGGCCGGCGGATACATACAGTCTTTTGAATTTGTCGAGGATGGGCGCGAGGGCATGTTCAGGGTTAAACTTGCGGGAAAGATTAACGAGGCACGCGCGATAAAGCCGCGCTACGCAGTGGGCAAGAACGAGTTTGAAAAGTTTGAGAAAAAATACCTGCCGGCATATGATGTCGGCACTATAATCGTTTCAACTCCTCAGGGGGTTCTCACTCACAGTGAAGCAAAGGGCAAGAACATCGGGGGAAGGCTGCTCGCCTACGTGTACTAAGGACTGGTTTTTATGGCTGAAAAAATGATAGAAGCCCTGGAAGTTCCGGCAGGAATGCAGGTTGAACTTACGGGCAATAATCTGAAAGTTAGCGCCTCCGGCAAGAACAATGCGAGGCACTTCCGTTCAACCGGTATTGCACTAAGAAAGACGGGCTTAAAAATCGAGGTCTGGGCAAAGACTTCGCGCAGAAGCACCCTTGCAGAGGGCCGCTCGGTAAGTTCGCACATAAAGAACATGATTGCGGGGATTGCAAAGCCATACGAGTACAGGCTTGAAATCGTCTACAGCCATTTTCCGCTAAATGTCACGGTCAAGGACAGGGTTGTTGAAATTTACAACCTCGGCGGCGCAAAGCATCCAAGAAAGGCAAAAATTGTCGGGGACACAAAGGTTACGGTTAAGGGAAAGGACATTCTGGTCAGCGGCCAGAGCAAGGAAGCAACCGGCCAGACCGCGGCTAACATGGAGCAGGCCACAAAAATAAAGGGCAAGGACATGAGGGTTTTTCAGGACGGGATTTATATCACCGCAAAACCCAAGGCAAATGAGAGATAAGAACGGAAGATGAAATTTATGAAAATTGAAACTCCGAAAAAAGTCGATAAAAATTCCGTGAAGTGGGAAGAGCACATGAACAAAAAACCAATGGATACAAAGGGCGGAGAGGCTGAAATAACCCATGCAAAGAAAAAAGAAAGCGTGGCACCGGTAAAGCTAGGCCCCCCGAAGGGGGTCCGCTCCCTTCCGAAGAGCAGTTCGGACGTGGCACCTGCAAAGGAAAAGGTTGCGGTTAAGACCACGGCAAAAGAACCGGTGAAAACAGGGGCAAAAAAAGCTGACGCTGCAACAGAGCACGTTCACATCCACGATGGGCACATAGGCCACTCTCATGAGGCACCGCACGAAAAGCACGCCGATGAGAGGCATGAGCACAAGGCAAAAGATACTGCAACAAAGGACACATCTAGACCCGTGAAAAATGAAAAGGCGACTAAGAAATCACGCAAGGTTATTTTGAAACAGAATGATGTGGCATCAGGTCTAAGGGAGAAAGTTCTCTCCCAAAGGGGCTTGCCAACATTTAGGGGAAGGTTTGGCAAAAGAAACATCCGCAGAAAAAGCATTGCCAAGTGGAATGTGTGGAGAGTTCCCCGCGGAATTGATGTGAAGAAATCAATGGCCGACGGATACATGCCAAGGGTTGGCTTTGCAACTCCGCGGGAAATTAGGCATGTGCACCCGAGCGGGTATCGCGAGTGCATTGTAAGGACAATTAATGAACTCTCGGGCGTTCCGAAGGGCTACGCAATAAGGGTTGTTTCAGGGCTTGGAAGCAGAAAGAAAATGGAGCTTGTGGACAGGGCAATAGGGATGGGAGTGAAAGTTCTAAACCCTTAAATTTTGGGATGTGCATTTATGGATGAGAAGAAAGCAAGAAAAGTCGCGGCAAGGATTCTAAAAATCGGGGAGTCCAAGATATGGATGGACCCGGCGCAGATTGGCAGGGTAGGCAAAGCCATGACAAAGGAGGATTTGCGCGCCCTGATAAAGGATGGCGTTTTGAAGAAGAGGCATGACCAGATGCAGAGCCGCGGAAGGGCAAGAATACTTCTCGCGAAAAAAAAGAAGGGAAGAAAGAGGGGAAAGGGAAAGCGCACCGGCACAAAGAAGACAAGAAAGGAAGGCAAGAGGCAATGGATAAAGAATGTGCGCGCACAGAGAAGGGTTTTAAGCGAGATGAAAACAGCCGGCACAAAACTCAAAAAACCGGCAAGGGAAATTTATCTTCTGATAAAGGGAAATTATTTCAGGGGAAAAAATTACGTGAAGGCAATGGCAGAGGTAGATGGCAAATGAGCACAAGCCCGACATATCAGGTCAAGTTCAGGCGCCGCCGCGAATCCAAGACGGATTACCGCAAAAGGCTTGCGCTTCTCAAGTCAAATAAGCCCCGCCTGGTTGTGAGAAAAGGCAACAACTCAGTTACAATTGAAGTTGCCTCATACAAGCCGGAGGGCGATGTAATCAATGCATTTTTCACAAGCGTTGCGCTCAAAAAAATGGGTTGGATTGGGCACACAGGAAACATTCCGTCGGCTTATCTTGCAGGATACGCCTGCGCGAAAAAGGCAATCAGGGCAGGGATAAAGGAAGCGGTGCTAGATATTGGCCTGCTCTCGCCCGTGCACGCAAGCCGCCCGTTCGCCGCGCTCAAGGGGGCAATCGATGCGGGACTCAAAATCCCGTGCGATGCGGCTGTTTTCCCCTCGCAGGATAGAATAAGGGGCAAGCACATTGGCGAACATGCGGTGAAAAATTTTGATGAAATCAAGGCAGCAATTGAGAAGGTGTTTGGATGAGAAGGGAAAGAAAATTTGAAACTGATGAAGAAAAGCAGGTAAGGATGCAGGAGGCGCGCGACAAGCACCTGCAGAGTTGGGTGCCGAAAACTTCCGTTGGCAAAATGATACAGGACGGGGAAATCACCACAATGGATGAATTCTTTTCAAGGGGGCTTAAGTTAATGGAACCTGAGATTGTTGACATTTTACTGCCAAACATGACCGACAAGATGGTTGAACTGCGCAAGACCGCAAGAATTACCAGGCAGGGAAGAAGCTTTTCATACAGGGCAGCTGTTCTGATTGGCGATGGCGAGAGCTATGTTGGATTAGGCACGGCTAAGGACCGTGAAAGGTTCCCGGCCCTTACAAAGGCAATGAACAATGCCAAGCTCTCAATTATAAAGGCCCGCAAAGGCTGTGGTTCATGGGAGTGCAGGTGCAGGGAGCATCATTCTGTCCCGTTCAAGGTTGAGGGAAATTCCTCATCCGTTCGCGTGGTACTGCTTCCGGCGCCGAAAGGAACCGGCCTTGTTGTCGGGGAAAAAATCAAGGATGTTTTGAAGTTTGTTGGCATAAGGGATGCGTGGAGCAAGACCCGGGGAAATACAGGTTCCACACTTGACTTTGTCTCTGCGGCAGTGAACGCGCTTGCAGCGACAAGTGATGTTAAGTACTCATCGGACATGCAAAGGAAATTGGAGGAGAGACGATGATTGCGGTAATCAGAATTCGGGGAACTGCAGGGGTCAATGTCAAAATATCGGATACTCTTGGAATGCTGCGCCTCTTCAAGTCTAATCATCTTGCAATTATAAAAGATGAGAGGCAGATGAGAAAGATGGTTGAGAAGGTCAAGGACTTTGTAACTTACGGTGAAATCACCGAAAAGACGCTTGAAGCAGTGCTTGAAAAAAGGGGGCTAAGCGAGGGCAACAAAAGAATTACCCAAAAGTTTCTCGAGTCGAAAAAATTCTCAGGTTTTGCCGAACTTGCAACGGCCATTTATTCCGGTAAAAGCAGGTTAAAAGAACTTGGAATAGAACCTGTGTTTCGGCTAAATCCGCCAAAGAAGGGGCACGAACGGGGCGGAATTAAGAAGGCCTACAGGCAAGGCGGCGCACTTGGAAATCGGGGCAAGGAAATAAGCGAGCTTATAATGAGGATGATATAAAATTCGCTAAAACGAAGATGATTTTATGGTTGTAAGAAAACGCAGAAAGAAAAACAAGATGCGCGGAAACCGCATGCACGGCGGCGGCAACACCAAGAACCGAAGGGGTGCTGGAAATCGGGGAGGGGTTGGAAGGGCCGGAAGCCACAAGCACAAATTTTCCAAATACTGGGTTGATTTTGGCATTAAGCGCACGCTGAAGGCAAAGGGCAGGGCTGCATCACTTAACCTTGAACAAATTTCTTCAAAGCTAAATGATTGGGTGGCAACGGGAAAGGCAAAAAAGGACGGGGAAATGATTGTTCTTGACGGACGCGCACTTGGATTTGGCAAAATCCTCGGAAGGGGCGATATTGCCTGGAAGATAAAAATTGTGAATGCAAAAGCCTCCAAGGCTGCGCTCAAAAAAATACTCGCAAAAGGCGGCGTTGCACAGGGCGCCGATGGGGCAGAAGCCGAAGATGAGGAGTTCGAAATCGACGAGGCTGAAGGCGAAGTTGGGGGCGAAAAAGGGGAGAAAGCGTGAGCGTACTTGAGGTTCTCAAGCCTGTTTACAGCCTGTTTCCAGAGGTCAAAACGCCCGAGGAAAAACAAACGCTGAAAAAACGGCTAATGTGGACAGGAATAATTCTTCTTATTTTTTTCCTGATGGGAAACATCAAGCTTATTGGAATCAGCAGTGCGAGTTTGGGCGGGCAGCTTGAAACAGCACAAATCGTGCTTGCACTGAAAATCGGAACCCTATTAAGTGTTGGAATCGGCCCGATTGTCCTTTCATCGATTATACTTCAGCTTTTAATTGGCGGCGGGCTGATTAAACTGGACCTTTCAAACCCCGCGGAGAAGGCGCAGTTTAGCGGCACGCAAAAGCTCTTGGCGGTTGCATTGAGTTTTATTGAGCCTTTCTTTTATCTTGTCGGAGGGCTTTTGGTAGCAAATCCGGGAATGTTTTTGATAGTTCTATTGCAGATGGCATTTGGCGCATTACTTTTGCTCTACATGGATGAGGTTGTTTCAAAATATGGAATTGGTTCAGGCGTTGGGCTTTTCATTGCAGCAGGCGTTGCAGAAGAAATTTTATGGAGAGCTTTTTCGCCCCTTGATATTACAAGAAATTTCAATTTGGGCGATGCTAATGGCCTTGTGTTTTTATTCATAAACAACGTCGGCGCAAACCTTCTGGGCGCAATCACACAGTACCTATTGCCGATTGTTTTCACGCTCATTGTGTTTTTTGTTGTTGTATATGCTGAAGGAATTCATGTAAATATTCCAATTACAATGGGCTCTCGCGGAAGCGGGGGACGATACCCTGTAAAGTTTTTGTATGTTTCCAATATGCCGGTAATTCTTGCGGCGGCGCTTTTTGCAAACATACAAATCTGGGCATCACTTGTAAAAGGCCGGGTGCCGATACTTGAAAATATAATTGGGGCGCTTGCGGCAATTGTTACGGCTCCAAGTGGCCTTGTTGAAAAGTTTTTTTTGGAGGGCCTCTCGCCCCAGATTTTTACGCAAATAATCCAGAGCCTGACTTCCCTGCAATTTGTTGGCCTTGGCGGGGATATAATACACGGATTTTTATATGTATTAATTCTCACCATCATGTGCATAATATTTGGCAAGTTCTGGATAGAACTTGGCGGCCAGGGCTCTGAAAAAGTTGCAGCGCAGCTAGAGCGCGCAGGCATGTCAATTCCGGGCTTTAGAAGGGATTCACGGGTAATTAAGCAGGTTCTTGACAGATACATCCCGACAATTACAATACTAGGTTCGGCATTTGTTGGAATTTTGGCAGGATTTGCTGATCTTACAGGGGCCTTGGGAACAGGAACTGGAATTTTACTGACAGTTGGAATTGTTTATAGGCTCTATGAAGAGCTTGCAAAGCAGCAGCTCTCGGAAATGCACCCGATGCTTGGAGCGTTTTTCAACGGATAAACAACGGATTTTTCTCACTGGATTATCCGGACCTTTACTGGCATTGTGCAAGTCAGTACTGTGTTGCATAATTACAAAAACCAGACAAATCGGCCTTCAATGGATTTTCTTATACCCCCCTTAAGGACTTGGCCGGTTATAGGCAGTCAGACAAAAAAGACAAATTTTTGGGAATTGCACAACAAGGCAAAGCCTGCGGCTAATAGGAAAATATTAAATATGGTTACGCACATAAGTTTTATGTGATTTTTTAATGGCAAATATGACTCTCGCAATACCGGATAAAACCAAACAAAGGATGAAGAAGCATGGGCACATGAAATGGTCAAGTGCAGTGAGGGCAATTATAGATAAGAGGCTTGATGACTTTGAGGAAGTTGAAAAGCTGGCTCGGAAAAGCAGGTTCACGCAAAAAGATGCCGACGAATTGATGGAAATGGTCGATGCTGACATCAGAAAGCACGTAAAGGGGCTAATAAATGAAAGCCACAGTTGATGCGAATATCCTCTTCTCCTGCCTCATTAAGGACGGGTTTTCACGCAAGATATGGTTTTCCCCCTCGGTTAATCTATATGCACCTGCCTTCATTTTGCACGAATTCAAAAAGTATACACCCATGCTGCTTGAAAAGTACCACGTGGGTAACAGGGAAGATTTTTCTATAATTGCAAAAAAGCTGCTCGGCACCATAAAATTCGTGCCGGACAATGATTTGACCCCCTTTATTCCTGCCGCAAATTCGCTGCTTTCGGATAAAAAAGACATACTCTATCTTGCATGCGCGCTTAAGGAAGATACGGAAATATGGAGCAATGACAAGGGATTTAAAAAACAGCACAGAATTGTGGCAAGGAACACGGAAGAGATGATTGAGGAATTCGGAATGCTTTAGCATAAGTTTGGAACAACAGCATTCACAGCCTCTTATTCGGCATAACAATTATTGCGAAATGGCACTGGAAGGTTTTAAAAGCTATCGCGGGCAGAATAATAAGTTGGCAATTTGGTACCGGCAACGGCTATCGTTCTATTTGCCAATGGATTATTTCAATTATTGGATTTACAGTTGGATTGGATATTATGCTCTTTGGCGCAATGGCGGACATAGCACTAATAACCGTGGTGCTCTTCATTGTTTCGCAAATAGCACAGAACAAGTTCATGAACAGGGAGGAAATGAAAAAGCATCAGGACACCATCAAGCAAAAACAGGCTAAAATGAAGGAACTGATGAAAAAAGAGGATGCAAAGTCAAAAAACGAGCTTGAAACCCTTGAGAAAGAAATGATGCAGACAATGCAGAACATGATGTCCGGTTCATCAAAAGTGATGCTGGTTTCAATGGTTCTCTTTTTGCCCGCGCTCTGGTTTTTGGGGGAGTTTTACGGCAAGGAAATCATACCTCTTCCGGTTCCGCTTCCTTGGCTCTCTGTTGGCTTTGATCTTTTTAACATCGGGACATGGGGAATGACAATTTATAGCGAAACCAACTGGTTTGGATGGTATTTTGTCTGTTTTATTGTGCTCTCGATTTTGTTTAGCATTGGAAAAGAAATCTTGAAGAAAATGAAGGCGAAGTGAATGGTTGACCGTCAGACAAGAATGAAAAAGAAGAGGTTCCGCAAAACTCCGGGCGGCAGAACCGTGGCGCACTATTCAAGGTCGGATAAATCCTATGCGGAATGCGCAGTTACGGGAAAGCAATTGCACGGAACAGGAAATCAGGATAAGGCGGCAGTTGGCAAGCAGTCACGAACAGGCAGGCGCCCAAGCGTGAAATTCGGAGGGATACTCTCAGGAGAGGCAAGAAAGGAACTGTGGGAGAATTTTGCACTTGTTGAAGGCGGAGTAAAGAAAATAAATGAGGTTCCGGTAAGGTTTAGAAAATTTATTGAAGTTGCAAAGGTGGCACAGAAATGAGGGCACTTGAAGTTGGCAGCGTGTGCGTGAAGACCACTGGGCGGGAAGCCGGCAACAGGGCGGTTGTGCTTGACAATGTGGATGACAAATTTGTCCTTATACTAGGGCCAAAGGTCCGCAAGAGGAAGTGCAACGTATTGCACCTGATTCCAATTGGCAAAAAGGTCAGTGTCAGCAAAAGCGTGACACAAAAGGAAATCGAGAAGATGCTTTCGGAGTGAATGTGATGGAAGAAAAAACCAGACAGCACGCAAGGCCGGAAAAGAAGGATTACCGTGCAGGCGCGGAATCGGAAAATACAGGCAAGGATGAACTCCGGCTTATTGTAAGGGTATCGGGAATTGACCTTGACGGGAACAAGCCGATTGAACGCTCGCTTACAAAAATAAAGGGAATCGGAATCAGGATGGCAAAAAACATCGCAACTGCATTTGAAAAATCGAGCGGAATTCCGGCAAGCAAAAAGACCGGGCTGCTAACCGAAGAGGAGGGCAAAAAACTTGAAGAGGTTGTGCAAAACCCCTCAAAGTTCGGAATCCCTGCTTGGGCTTTGAACAGGAGAAATGATTTTTACACGGGTGAGAATTCGCACCTTGTCATGAGCGATCTTGATTTGCGGTTGCGCAGCGATTTGCAGCGCATGACAGAGACCAAATCATACAAGGGCCTGAGGCACGCTTGGGGACTGCCGGTCCGCGGCCAGAGGACAAAGTCCACACACAGGGGCAAGGGCGGGATTGTCGGGGTCATGAAGAAGGACCAGACAAAAGCGGGCGCTCCGGCAACGGCAAAGACAGCTGGCGCAGTGGCACCTGCAAAGAAAGAGGACAAAAAGAAGTGATATGAATGGGTCAACCTAAAAAGAAAAGAAAGCTGTATGAAACCCCCAGAAAGCACTGGGACAAAAGGCTGCTCGAAGCCGAGCGCAAGCTCTCTGACACATACGGGCTTGTAAACAAAAGGGAAATCAGGCGACCCATGACATGGCTTAAGTACAAGAGAAAGCAGACAAAAGGCCTTCTTGCACTGCCGATGGATAAGCGCATGCAAAGGCAGCAGGAACTGATTAGCGGGCTTAGCAAAATCGGCATGGTAAGGCCGGATGGAACGCTTGATGATGTGCTTGGGCTAAAAATCGAGGGATTTTTGGAGAAGCGGTTGCAGACAATGGTTTTCCGCAAAGGGCTTGCAAATACCCCAAAGCAGGCAAGGCAGTTTGTAACCCACGGGCATATTGCAATTAACGGCAAGAGGGTCAGTTCGCCCGGATATGTTGTTCCCGTGAACGAAGCCAATGCAATCGGGTGGTATAGAAAGCCCATCAAGACTGAAAATGAGCAGACCAAAAAGGACCTCAAAAAAGAATTTGAAGAATCTGCAGGGGATGCAATTGCGGTCGCAGAAGCAGGGGCAAAACCGGGTTTGGAAAATGATGGGGGGGCGGAAAAATGACAAAAACGGGCATTGTCCATATCTACGCCTCGCACAATAACACAATAATATTGCTAACTGACATTACCGGCTCTGAAACAATTGCAAAGTGCAGCGGAGGAATGGTTGTAAAGGCACAGCACAAGGAAGGCTCGCCCTACGCCGCAATGAAGGTTGCGGAAATTGTTGCCGAGAAGGCAAGGGAAAAGGGCATTGAGGAAGTTATTGTAAAGGTGCGCGGCCAGGGCGGAATAAAGCCAAAGTCCCCGGGGCAGGGCGCGGAGGCGGCAATTTTATCGCTTACAAGAAATAATGTGAGGATTAGAAATATTGAGAACGTGACACCGGTTCCGCATGACGGGTGCAGGCGCAAGAAAAGGCATAGGAGCAAGAAGGAGTGATTGGAAATGGTTGAAATCAAGGTTTTGCAGGAAAAGGAAAACTCGGCAAAGATACTGATTAAGGGCTCGAA
>CAZEBH010000030.1:0-13131 GCA_964510425.1 uncultured archaeon
TTATAGGCAAAAAAGTTATTGCCCCAATGATTGATAGAGAAATAATAATTTTACCGGCTTCTTTTTGTGATCCTTCAAAAGGCACGGGCATTGTGACAAGTGTTCCAAGCGATGCTCCAGACGATTATATTGGGCTGCGTGATTTGCAGCAGTCAATGGCGGAATGTGAAAAATATGGGCTCAATTTTGAAGAAATAAAATCCATAAAACCAATTCCGATAATTGATTCAAAAGAGTTTGGCGATATGGCTGCGGTAAAAATTGTAAATGATATGAAAATAAAAAATCAGGCGGAGCGTGAAAAGCTGGAGGAGGCAAAAAAACTTGTTTACAAAAAAGGCTTTTATGAGGGGAAAATGGGTGCAGCTAGCGGCAAATATTCAGGCCAGCCTGTAATCAAGGTCAAAGAACTTGTCAAAAAAGTGCTTATTGAAAAAAATGTTGCTGCACTGTTTTATGAGCTCACCGGGAAAGTGATTTGCCGATGTCTCACCGAGGCAACTGTAAAGATTGTAACCGATCAGTGGTTCATAAAATACAGCGACAAGGATTGGAAAGCTGCGACACACAAGGCAATGGATAGTCTTAGGTTCTACCCTGAAAATTCGAGGCAGCAGTTTGATTATGTGGTTGATTGGTTAAACGACTGGCCATGCACTCGCGAGTTCGGCCTTGGGACAAATTTGCCCTGGGACGAAAAATGGGTAATTGAGAGCCTTAGCGACTCAACAATTTACATGGCATTCTATACAATCGCACACAAAATCCGGCAAATACCTGCGGAGAAAATCAATGACGCATTTTTTGACTATGTTCTGCTTGGCAAAAACTCGAAAGAATTAAAAATTGAAAAAAAGCTATGTGATGAACTGCGCAAGGAATTCGACTACTGGTATCCTGTGGATTTCCGTAATTCCGGCAAGGATTTGATTCAAAACCACCTGACTTTTTTTGTCTTCACTCATATTGCAATTTGGACGGATTCAGCGAAGCATCCGAAGGGAATTGCAACCAACGGTTGGATTACGGTAAATGGCGAGAAGATGTCAAAATCGAAGGGCAATTTCATACTGCTGCGCGAGCTGCCTGAAAAGTTTGGCTCTGATGCCTCGCGCTTTGCCGTGCTTTCGGGCGGCGAGGGGCTTGATGATGCTAATTTCGAGTTTGCCCTTGCGCAGTCAATGCAAGGGAAACTTTCGGAGTGGCTTGATCTCGCGCAATCACTTGCCGCAAGCGGCATTAAGCTTAAGGAAATGCGCGAAATTGACAAGTGGTTTGAATCAGAATTAAACAGGCTCATAATGGAAACCACGAATGCAATGGACGATGCGATGTTTAAAACCGCACTCAAAAATGCCTTCTTCGAACTTCAGCGAACAATAAAGTGGTATCTGTACAGGACAGGCAGAAAACCAGAAAAGGGGCTCATCAGCAGGGCTGTTCATTCGCAGATGCTTCTGCTCTCGCCAATTACTCCGTTTGTAGCTGAAGAGCTCTGGGAAAAAATGGGGAAAAAAGGGCTTGTTGCAAATGCCAAGTGGCCCTCTTTCGAAAAGGCAAAAATAAATGCAGCCTTCACCGATTCCGAGAAACTTATTTCACAAACAATCGATGACATAAAGCACATCAAAGAACTTGCAAAGATAGTAAGCCCGCGCAAAATCACTGTGTTTTCTTCCCCTTCATGGAAATGGAAAGCCATCGCAATTGCAGCGCAGGCATGCAGGGAGAAACCTGATTTTGGCGCCGTGATGAAGGCACTGATGCAGGATGTTGAAATTCGGAAAAACTCCAAACAGATTGAGGGCTTTGCAAAACAGGCAATTAAGGTTGTAAAAGAATTCGAGGGCAGGGGAAAAATCGATGAACTTGCGCTGCTTTTGGAAAACGAGGATTTTCTCTCAGGCGAATTTGGGTGTGAATTTGTAATTATGGGCGCGGCAGATGCAAAAGAGAATCTTGAGAGGGCGCAGAAGGCATTCCCGTTAAAGCCCGCGATACTTGTGGAGTGAATTTCCATGAAAATTTTCAGGAAACTTTTTGCAAAAAAGAGTCGTTTTCCAGTGCGTACAACTAAACGTGTTATGCCTCCTCACCTTGCCAATGTAAAACCTTTCCAGCTTCGTGAAGTAAAAAGAAAATTGAGAGAAACCTCTGTCGCCCTTGAGGCCACTTTTGATTTAATTGGTTGGTGGAATCCAGCTACAACGGATGGGTCTTCTGCGAGAATAAAAGTAAGGCAGCTGTTCAACAATGCCCATGAAAATATCTTGAGAATGGCGCAAAACAGGTCTTGGGTTTCTTATGCCAAACTTGTAGCACAAGTGAATGCAATGCCAAGATTTAAGGGCAAAATTGACTTAAATAAACTTCCTGTTTTTTACAAAACTCTTGGGCCTCTGAGGGTTACTTATGAATTGGAACTGATGGGATTCAAAAATGAACTTTTTGAACACGCCAAAGAGCTGAATCTGACAGAGGAAAAAGTTGGTGATTTCATTTCTTCATTTGAAGGCGCTTGCGTTGGCATTGATGAACATCCTGCGCTTGTTGATGCCCATTTCAATGACTTTAATTTTCACTGGAAATAATCGACTTTGATGTCAAGCGTTTCCTGCATTTCCTTTAGCTCTTTAATCAGGTTTTGTGTTTTTTTGTTATCCGGCCTGCGCAGGATTATTTCCGTGCGGCATGCCTTCCTGTCAAGATAACATATTGCATTAATCGATTCCATGTCAAGCCCGTTTTTTGCGATTTTTTCGCTCTGGGCTGCCAAGAGCCCTGGTCTGTCTGCTGATTCTATTTCAATTTTTACAACGCTCATTGCGCTTTTTGCAAGATTGCCCTTCATGAGTTCCTTTTCGATTATTCTTACTGCCTTTTCAGAGTGCACAAATCCGCGCCATGCGGCGCTGAATTGCGGCATGAATGCGTAATGGATTTTTATTGTATCGCCCGAGCCGATTTTTGCCCAAAGGGGATGGATTTTGCCGTTAATTTCGGCTTTGGAAGAGTATTTTGCGCGCTTTAAATCAGAAAAATAAGAAAAATCAAGCGCGGTTGATTCCATTGGTATGTTTACTATATTGCCCTCGCTTGTGAAAACAATCATCGCCCGGTTATGGAAATCAAGGTTCAGTGAATCCGTTAGTTCCTCTACTGCCTTTATGTTCGAAGAGCTTATTTTTGAGAACATTTTCTCGTATTCCAAAAGCAGTGCCTCGTTTTTGCCCTTCTCCCGTAGAAGTGCAACCACTCCATTATTTGCGGTCTCGTTCATCTCAGCGCAAAAAATGTAAACCTTGAGGGGCTTTCTTGCGGGACCAATTACTTGCGTGTGCAGGGATTGGTAAATAAGATATTCCGGGATTGCAATGAAATCCTTCATTTTTTTTGGTATTGGGCGGAATGCCGCATGGACTTTTCCAAGCGCGGTGTAGCATTCCTCTTTTTTTGGCACAATTATTTTTAGAATCAAGGTGTCATTTAGTTCTTTTAGCTGCTTGTTGCTTGCAATCATTTTGCTGTACACTGAATAAAGGGATTTTTTCTTCTCTTCAAAAACCCATTCCGTTTCGGGGTATTTTCTCTTTAAGATTGCAATGGCTTTTTTTATTTCCTTGGCCTTAACATTTCTCGCCGCCCTTACATCTGAGGCAATTTTCCCGAATTTTTCTGGTTCAAGTGCTTTGAAACAGAAATCCTCCAGTTCGTATTTCATTTCATGCATTCCGAGCTGGTGTGCAAGCGGGACATAAACCGTGAGCGCATCTGCAGCTATTCGCTTCTGTTTATCCTTTGGGAGATGCTCTAGAGTGCGCATGTTGTGCAGCTTGTCAAAGAGCTTTATGATAAGAACCCTCAGGTCACTTGCCGAGGCCATTATTGTTTTTATGATGCTTGCGGTTGAGTGCTCCTGTCTTGAGCGGAAGGAGGCAAGTTCAAGTTTTGTGACGCCCTCGACAAGGCCGTAAACTTCATTTCCAAATTTCTCCCGCAGCTGCTCCCTGCTCACTTTGGTGTCTTCCAATACATCATGCAGCAGAGTTGCCGAAATTATTGTCTCATCAAGGCCTTTTTCCGCAAGCATTTTTGCAACGGCAACTGGGTGGGAAAAATAGGGCTCCCCGGAATTGCGGTTCTGGCCATCATGTGCCATTTGTGCGAACCAGAAGGCCTCTTCTACCATGGATGCGTTTGTGCCGGGATTATTTTTGCGGAGTTCAAAAATAATGCCTAAGATTTCTTTGCGGTAATTCTGCGGCATGTATGTTTTTATCCACCTAAATTAATTTATAACAGAACGCATGGGCTTTTCGCGTTTTTTTGCGCCAATTCGCCTTTCACATTTCATTTGGCATTTCAATGTTTAGAAGACCCATTCCTTTTTCAAGCACGCGCGAAACCGCCTTTACGATTTTCAGCCTTGAACCCACGAGTTCCACTTCCGCCTGCAGCACAGGGACTTCGTGGTAAAATGAGTTGAATTCTGATGCAAGCGCGAGCATGTAATGCGCAATCTTGTGCGGGCTTGAGCTTTGCGCCGCTTCTTTTGCCTTCTGTTCAAATGCGCCGAGCAGGGAGATTAGCTTCATTTCTTTCTGCTCCGTCACCCTGATTTGCCCTGCCATTTGGTATTTGCCGGCCTTTTTCAGTATGCTGTTTGCGCGTGCATAGCTGTAGAGCACAAACGGCCCGGTATCACCTTCAATTGAAGTGGCCTTTTTCCAGTTGAACACAATCACCTTGTTCTTGTCATGGCATACCATTCCGAATTTTATTGCCGCGAGAGCAAGTTTTTTTGCGGTTTGAGAAATTTTCTTTTCGTTCCAATCCGCGTGCCGCTCTTTTGTTCCTGCGAGCGTATTCTCATACACGCGCATATAAAGTTCGTTGTAAGTTATCACATTGCCTTCGCGCGAGGCCATTTTGCCGCCTTCAAGGCGGACAAGTTCGTATGAAATGTGTTCGGTTGGGCAGTACTCATCTTTGCGTTTGTTCAAAAGTTCTATTGTTTTTATGAGCTGCCTGAAATAGAATGCCTGTTCTGAACCGACAGTATTGTATGACATTTCCGCCTTGAGCTCTTTTTTCTTGAGCTTTGCAAGCGCGAGGTCCTTGCTTGAATAAAGTGCCGCGCCATCGCTTTTGAGTATGAGGAATTTGTCAAGTCCGTATTGCGTTAGGTCAACTAGAATTGCGCCTTGGTCTCTAATTGCAAAGCCGTCTTTGAGGAGTTTATTTGCAATTGCAATGCCTTCCTTTTCGACTTCGCTCTCAAGTATTATCCTGTCAAATTCAACCCCAAGTTCTCTGAATATGCAGTGGAAACAGTCAAGGCTGATTTTGCGCAGGTGCGTCCAGTCTTTTGTGAGTTGCCTGTCGGTGCCTTTTTCCAGTGTGACAACCATTTCGCGCATTTTTTCCTCGAGGGCAGGATTGTCCTTTACAGCCTTTGACCCGGATGCATAAAGTCCCCCTAGCCATTGTTCCTTTTTTTTCATATCTTTTGGTTCATTGCCGTGTGACAGGTTTCTGTAAGCATAAATTGTTTTGCTAACATGCGGCCCGACATCCCCGCCATAATCAATTCTTACCACTTTTTTCCCCGAGTGCTCAAGAAGCCTTGCAATGCCCTCGCCGAGGCAGATATTTCTGACATGGCCAATGTGGAATGCTTTCATCGGGTTTGCCTGGCAGTATTCTACAATGGTTTTTTTGGTGCTTTTTTTTGGTGCAGGTTTCTTTTTGCCGAGTATTTGCCCAATTATTTCATTTGCATATTTTGCCTCATCAGTGAAAAAATTCAGGTAAGCGCCTTTGACTTCCATCCTGCTAAACCAGTTTGGCAGCATGATTTTTGCGCTAAGTTCTTTTGCAATTTCAATCGGGTTCTTTTTCATCTGCGCGGCAAGCTTAAAGCAGGGGAGCGCAAAATCGCCCATTGAGCGCTCGACTGGCACTTCAAGGATTTTTTGCACAAAATCCTGTTCAATTCCTGTTTTTGCAATTGCAGCTATTAGTTCTTTGCGGAAATCAGTCATAAGCATGGCCTCTGTCATCAATCCAGGCAAACTCAATGACGCCCTCGTTAAAAGTATAAATTACCCTAAGTTTTTCCAGCCTTTCGCTTTTAAAATTTTGTAAGGGCTTATGAAGTGGCTTTCCCAATTGGGGACTGTCAATTATTTTCTGTAACTTTTTTTTGACAAGTTCTCGTGTTCTTTCATCAAGCTTCTTAAATTGTTTTTTGAATTTTGAAGAATAAGAATATGTATATGGCATCATGCATCAAGCTCTTGAAGCATTTTTTTTACCGAAGTAAACTTTCTTGCTTTCCCCTGTTGTATTTCCTCTATGGCATCCCAAAACTCAGGGTTGCTAAAAAGCTCCAAATCCTCCAAGTATCCCTTAAAATCCAGCTTGAGTTTTAGGGCTTCTGCCCGCAATTCTTTTACCGCCATTTTTTGCACCAGTTGCGCACTTGTCATTTGATTCACCTCAGATTTATATATGTTCAATCAATATAAAATTGTTTTCTAAAACGGGACCGATGGGATTTGAACCCACGACCACCTGCTTAGAAGGCAGGTGCTCTATCCAGGCTGAGCTACGGCCCCGCAAACAACTAAACTTTAGTTAAAGGCATTTAAAAGGGTTTAAGTGGGCGTTTTTTCTTTTGTTTTGCGCCTATTGCTGAAGGCAGTTAATTTTTAATATTTTTTAATTTCTCCTTAACAATATCCAGACAAGCTGATAGCAGACTCACTTGATTCGTCACTCCTTCATGTCTTAGAAATCCTGACGTTGCAGGGTATTCTGTAAAATACTTAAATTTTGAATATTCCTCAATTGTTTTTTGCATAAATAATATGTTGTGTTCAATTTTTTGTATTTCTTCCTCTATCTCCGAAATCATTGCTATTTTTACTTCTGGTTTCATTTTGCCTAGTTCAAAAATAACGCTCTTAAGATTAGTGCTCCAATTTCTAGAGCTTTCATCACTATCTCCGACAGATATTAGCCATTTGTGCTGGCAATTCCCAATAACTTGCCTGTCAATTATTGTACAAAGTCGCTTTTTAAAATGTCTAGTAAAGCGGTTTGTGAGCATCTCAATATCTCTATTATTTTTAAGTTTCTCTTGTCTTTCCATTTTAATAAGTTCTTCGGCGAGCTTTCCAATTGTCATGGTACCAAGTCTGCTTTCCGGTTTTGCCCTTATGATAATCCTGCGTTTTGAGGCTGTTACAAAAAACCGTGTTTTTCTTTTATTGAACATCAAGTCAACTCAATTATAAAGCATCCCGTAATACATCTGCTCCAAAAGCGCCTTGTTCTTTTGCAGTGCCGATTCTCCAATCAGGTTTTCAATTGGCGCGGCGTAGTATGCAACCCGTTCGCCCACTTGGTTTGAGACAATGAACGGGATTTGCCTGCCAAAGTTGTACTGCCTGCCGCTTTCAAGCCATGGCTGGTTTGTGCCTTTGCCCAAAAGGTTTGCGCCATAATCAAGTGTTGCAACAAGTCTTGCGTTGCCATTCTTTATTATTTCAACAACCCCGAAGTCTCCCTTGTAGGGAACCGAGGGGCTAAGCCCATATGTGAGTTTGTGTTCGGTGTTTGTAACTTCAATTCTTCCAACTTCTCCAATTGGGGGGCATGTGCCAAAATCACAATAGTTGCCCTTGTATTCAACTCCTAAAAATTCGTCAAAAAGAAGCTGCTTATCTCCGTCCTTGCGCGCCCATGGGCCTATTATCTTTGCGTTGGCGCCTTCTTCATGCTGGCTTGCAAGCAAATACTCATCATTTGCCCCGTAGCGTGACGCTTCTTGGCCGCCACTGCAAAGCTCTGTTCCCGCATCGCCGGTCCACACAAGCCTTCCTCCCGCAGCGACATAGTACTGGAAAATTTTCAATTTATCGGAGCAGATTTTTTTTGCGCGCTCAACAACAATAAGGTCAAAATCCCGGATGTTTGCATAGGTGAGTTTTTCAATGTCCATTGACTTGGCGTGGGAATTGAGCATGTCCTTTTCATTCAGAAGTTCAGTTAGCCTATCCGGGTTTCCAAGCCCGGTGTCCGAATATGCAACAAGAATTGATGGCGAGCCGCCCCTTGTAATTCGATAGTACACTTCGCATCCGCCGGGGGCAATGTTGCATCCTGCAAGGCCGGTTAAAATCAGGACACCGAGAAGCGCGACAAGAAGCACGCCAAGAATTCCAATCCTAATCAAATTAACGCGGAGTTTTTGGTCCATGGATGAATCAGGTGAGAGGTTGTATAAATCACTTTTCTTTAATGAGCAGTTCGCCAATTATTATCGCAAAAATGATGTTGGTGATAATGTGCCTGACAGGGAACTCCCAGTAAATGGACTGGTCTGGAAAACTCACGAGAATTTCGAATATTATTGTTCCGATGACAGTGTATGTGACAAGCCCGCCTTTTGTGACTTTGCGAACTCCGCCCGCCAAAAGGCCGGCAATCGCGCCGCCAAGTCCCTGCAAAAAGCTCCAGAGCCCGAAAGTTCCGCCCGGCAGAAAAAAGTTTGAAAGAGGATACGAAATAAGTCCAACCAAGACTCCAGCATCCGTTCCGTATGCAAGGCCGGCGTAAACCGCAATCGGAATTATTGGCTCGATTGAATAGAGTGCCTCGTATTGCTTGAGCGCCATCCGCACGCCAACTGCAATAAGTATTAGGGTAAAAATCCCGATTTCGCCGATAAGTTTTTTCTTTTTTGGCTGTTCCTTTTTCGCTGCCCGCTTTTCAGTTTTTTCTTCTTTGTGCTCTTTGCCGTGCCCATGCTCCTCGTGGCTTTCATGTTCCTCGCGCTCTTCTTCTGGGGCTTTTTCGTGTTCCTCTTCGTGCTCTTCTTGTGCCTCTTCATGCGCCGCGCCATGAGAAGACCCGTGCCCGGCTGCTCCGTGACCGCTAGCGTGCCCTGCTCCGTGCCCTGACATGGAAATATTCTGCCCCGAGTAGTAATTTAAATGGTTCTGGAATAGCAGTAAAAAATTGATTTCTGCGCCCCGGGGGCAGATTTTAAAAGGCTTATTGAATCCTTTTTCTTTAGTAAAGCAGGAGTCGGATAGCGGTTATTCCACCAGCTTGAGGGGCTGGCGCCTTAGTGGCATCGGCAGTTCAAATCTGCCCTCCTGCATTATTTATTATTAGTAAACAGTTTGTTCATTTTTTATGAACGCTATGTTTATAAATTGTGTACGTTATTATTGTTCCTTATGCCAGATCTTTCAAAGCTTTTAGGGCCGTTTAATGTCAAATTGTTCGAGTTGCTTATTGAGGAAAATTATTCTGTTCGTGACCTTGCAAAAAAGGCCGGCTGTTCCCCTGCAAAGGTGACGCAGTTTGTGGTTATCTATTTAAAGAACCGGCTTGTGAACGTGGAAAATGACAAGAACCGCAAGGTGATTGCGCTAAACAAATCCAATTTACTCGTGAGGGAAATAATCACACTTATTTACACGAGTAAAGTCCTCAATTCCAAATCCTTCTCTTCCCTCAAAAAAATTTCTGATTCAATAGGCCTGTATGGCAGTGTTGCCGAGGGCACTGTTGATAAGAAAAGCGACATTGATTTATGGGTTCTTTCGAATAGCAAAAAAAGGATTCTTGAGGCAGGAAAGATTAAGCAACAGTTCACAAATGAACTGGGGAAGGAAGTTAGCCTGAAATTTTACACTCCTGCCGATATAACCGTCCTGAAAGAAAAGGACAAGCTTTTTTATAACGAACTCGAATACAAATCCAAAATACTTCATGGGGAGGGATTTTGATGAAAACAAAGGTTGAGGAATGCTTTGAGCAGGGTTTACTAAAGAAGATAAAGCCCAATCTGAATTATTCCGAACAGAGCGTGAAACAGGCTGAACACTTTCTCGATGAAGCAGAGGAACTCATTAACTCAGAAATCAAGGACATGGCTTTCATCGCGCTTTACAATGCCTCATTTCATGCCGCAAGAGCACTACTTTTCCGTGACGGGGTAAAGGAAAGGAGCCATTACTGTGTCTGCAAATATATAGAGGAAAAATACCAAATGCAAGAACTAATCACTATGCAACAGTCAGTTATTTTGGATTCATTGCGCTCCAAAAGGAACGACATACAATACTCTCTTGAACAGCCAGAATTTGAAGACGATTTGAATGAAATATTCTCCGAAGTTTCTGATTTTATCGAGCGTGTGAAGGAAATAATAAAGAAAGGGAAGAAGCCGGATAAAAAAATGTAAGTCAAAATTGCATTATTATAATTTTCACGGCAGTGCAAAGCTATAAAATCCACTTCAGCGTAATCATTGCGGTACTTTTGTGGCTAGAGATTATCTTGTCAAGAGTTTTTTTCGGAATTCATATTTCGAATCCAAAAATGGCAAAAAAACCTGGGTTTCAAAGCAATCCCTGCTCACAGGTTTTGTCTCCTCATTTGCTGGCGCAATTTTCATAATTTTTCTCTACCTAACCGTAGGGGCTGCAATGACACTCGCATACAATTTGCTTGAGCCAAAGCTGAACATGCTCTTTTTTGTGTTCACAATAGCCTTTGTTTTCCTTCTTACTTTCGCCGCCTTTGCATTTTTCAAGGATCTTTTTTCATCCGTGCGAATAAATGTTTCAGGCGCCTCTTTTGAAATCGAGACACCTATTACACTTCGAAAATACCTGAATTTATTTTTTTTGCGCGAAAAACACAGCATCAGCTCATACCTTAAGTCAATTTCATATTCACGGATTTATTTAGATTTTTTTTCAAGCAATGCCGATTTTTTTTATAATGTTTATTTCGTTTTTCAGGACGGCTCTGAAGTGAAATTCCCGCAAATTTATACCACAAGCGACATCTTGAGTTATTTCCTAGATGACATATCGTCAGTTTCAAAGGCAAGGTTTGGGTATTTCACGCGCGATGAAGTCAAAAAAATTGCCGGGTTTTTCGGTGTTCCGTCATCTTACAGGGATTAAAAAGTTTTTTTTGCTGTGTTGCATAATTACAAAAACCAGACAAATTGACCTTCAATGGCTTGTCTTATGTGGCTCTATAAGGGCATTTGACCAATTAGACAGCCAGACAAAAAAGACAAATTTTTGGGAATTGCGCAACAAGGCATTTTTGCTAAAAATGGCTTATTATTTTTTCCTCCAGCTCCCGCAGTTCCTTTTCTTCAGCCTTGTGCGCTAAACCAAATGAGAGCCCGACTTTGTCATTGGCTATTCGTGGCACTATATGGAAATGCAGGTGATGTATAGCCTGTCCCGCGGTCTGCCCATTGTTCTGGACAATATTAAACCCCCCGGCTTTTGTTGCCTTCATTGCCGCGGCGGCAATCTTTTGCACAACTCGTATCAATTCCTTTAGTTCAATCTCCGGGATATCAAGCAGGGTTGCATAGTGGTTTTTTGATATTACAAGTGCGTGCCCAACTGCAGCGGGGTAAATATCAAGAAAACTAAATGAGGTTTCATCCTCGTAGAGCTTGCGGGATGCAATCTCTCCAGAAACTATTTTGCAGAAAACACAGTCTTTTTGTCTTATTGCCATTATTGTAAGTTGCACAGAAATTGTTTTATTTTGTGGCTTTTACTATTTGCACAACTTTTAGCCAGAATTTGAGTGTTTTGCCTGCAAGTGGGTGGTTGAAGTCAATTTTTACAGAATCGGCATTCATATCAACAATTAAGACCGGCATTCCGTTTGAGGCCATAAGCTGTGTTCCTATTGTGATGTTGCCATCCTGTGGCAGTTGTGTTTTTGGGGTCCAGACAAACGCGTCTTCGCGCGCTTCTCCGTATGCCTTATCAGCACCGAGTGTGATGTTTTTTTCATCATTAACTTTCATGCCAATGACCGCTTCGTCAAACCCTTTTATCATCTGCCCAGCGCCTGCGGTAAATTCGAGCGGGCCCCTTCCTTCACTCTTGTCAAAAACATTTCCGTCCTCGAATGTGCCAACATACTCAACTTTCAAGGTGTCACCGTTTTCAACTGTCTGCATAGAATCAACCCCGCCTGTTAGCGCAACCGTGTTCTGATTTGTGTCCAGCTGCCCATTGGAAGATGGCTGCTGGCTGCAGCCTGCCAGTAGCAATGCGCCCAAAACCAAAAGAACTGCCAAATTTTTTTTCATTTAAGTATTCGTACGCAAAACAATTATAATCCGATTGCCTTGGCAGATTTTTCACAGGGCAAAAACCATGCGCGTCTTTGCGTGGCAAATATTTTCGCGCCAGAACGTCAAATGCCTAACTTTTCCCCATATTGATATTTAAATGTTAGCTGGGCTGTTTATATAATAAATCAAAAATTAGCCCCCCTTTCGGGGATTGGCGGCATAAACAAGGTTTTTTGGGGTTTTCAGGTCACAATTTGGCTGTGGCATTTTTAGGGTTGATTTGGCAATGATAGAAATTCTTTTCGTTCTGATAGTTGGTCTGCTTTCGCTTGTGCTCGCGGGATTTTTCACCAAATTTGTCTGGTCAAAAAGCGAGGGCAATGCAAAAATGCTTGCGGTTGCACTCGCCATACGCGAGGGCTCGAACAGTTACATGCGCAGGCAGTACTCGACAATTGCAAAGCTCACGCTTGTTTTTGCGGTTATTCTTTATGTTCTCTTCAGCTTTTTCGAGCCATCAAAAGCGCTCACTACTTCAATTTGTTTTGTTGTGGGCGCCGCGTTTTCAGCGCTTGCAGGAATTGTCAGTATGCTTTTGGCGGTTAATACCAACAGCAGAACCTGCGCCGCAGCGCAGTATGGGCTTAAGCAGGCAATGAATGTCGCATTCAAGGGAGGCTCGGCTGCAGGAATTGTTATAGTTTCGCTCGCATTGCTAGGCGTTACCTTGATGTATCTTATTTTTGGCAGCAACCCTTTGAACACCCCTTTCATAATTGTCGGATATGCATTCGGCGCATCTTTTGTTGCGCTTTTTGCCCAGCTCGGTGGCGGAATGTATACAAAGGCGGCCGATGTCGGCGCGGATTTGGTCGGAAAGCTTGAGGCAAATATTCCCGAAGACGACCCGCGCAACCCTGCTGTGATAGCCGATTTGGTCGGGGACAATGTGGGGGACTGCGCCGGAAGGGGCGCGGATATTTTCGAGA
>CAZEBH010000031.1:0-13111 GCA_964510425.1 uncultured archaeon
GCGGCACGGCTTTTACGATGGACTCGACATCATCATAAAACCCCATGTCGCACATGCGGTCAGTTTCATCAAGCACAAAAAATTTTACACGGGCAAAGGAGATATTTTTGGAGCGCATATGATCCAAAATCCTGCCAGGTGTTCCGACAACAATATCGGCCTTTCTTATTTCGTATACCTGCGGGCCAATGCCAACCCCCCCATAAACCGCGGCAACCTTTGTTTTGGTATATTTTGCAAAAGATGAAATTGAATCCGCAACCTGCACACATAATTCACGTGTGGGGGTTAGAATAAGCGCCTGCAATCCGGCGCCGGGGGAAATTTTTTCAAGTATCGGAAGGCCAAAAGCGGCTGTTTTTCCAGAACCGGTGCTGGACTGGCCAATTACATCCTTGCCCTGCTGTATTTTGGGTATGCAGCCTAGCTGTATAGCCGTAAAATCCGTGTAGCCCAGCTCTTTGATAGCCTTTACAAGGCTTTCGTCAAGGGTCATTCCTTCCATTTTCATCTAAAAAGTCACTTTGAATAACGATTATCCCCCCGCATGGTTTATAAACATGTAGAAAATGCAAATGAGCTATTTTAGCCCCAAAATACAAAATCATGCCCTGAGAATCCGGAGTTATAGCAGGCTGACAAAGTAATTCGGCGATATTTCAAGGCCTGCTGCCCGGCGGCTTTGCGTATTAATCCGTGGTTGTGCCGATTTGTTTGAGTTGGCGGCATGGTGAACCGCTTTAATTTTTGGACATTTCATTGCGGTTCACTAAAATAGCAAATGGCTTGTGAATTGTTCAATTATAGCAAACCATAAAGTTTTTTTGGTATTTGTTATGGTTTGCTAGGGCCTTGTACCACAGATGGTACGAGGCCTCGTCCCCAAAGGGACAAGGCAGCAGACATTGAAATTTCACTGAATTATTTTCATTGGTCTGCCATATTTAAGCCGTTTGCTATTTAGGTCAAACTGAAATTTTCCCCTGTCTTCGAATAACAACCAATAAAATACTTTCAGGCCACTTTCAGTCGTGGATTTTATTGAAAAAATAGTTGTTGTCACTGGCGCAAGTTCCGGAATCGGACTTGAATCTGCAATTGCCTTTGCTTCTCGCGGTGCAAAACTTGTTCTGGTCGGGCGCAATAAGGCAAGGCTGGAAAAAGCAAAAAAAATTACGCTTGAAAAGGGCGCAGTTTCTGCCCATACAATTGTATGTGATGTGAGTGATTATGCACAGGTCAAAACTGCGTGCGAAGAAATCATAAAGCGCTTTGGCAAAGTTGATGTCCTGCTAAATAATGCGGGTTTTGGCGTATACAGGCTGTTTGCAGAGCAGGAAATTGAAGAGCTTGAAATGCTCATGAAAACAAATTATTTCGGCACCGCATATTTTACAAAAGGGCTTCTGCCAGGCATTCCGCGCGGCGGGCACGTGGTTAATGTCAGTTCGGTGGCAGGCAAACTCGCGTTCCCGAATTATTCGGCGTACTGCGCGAGCAAATTCGCGGTTACCGCTTTTACTGAGAGCCTCTACCACGAGCTTTTGCCAAAAGGAATTGAAGTACACCTGATATGCCCTGTAGGCACCAAAACACACTTTTTTGACAATGAATCATTTGACGGGCACCCGCACAAAATTCATTTTAATGAAATGATGCAGGCAAGCGAAGTCGCGCGGATGATTATTGATGCCGTGGAGAACAACAAAATGGAGGTTGTCCCAACGCTGCGGGAAAAATTTGCAATTGTGCTAAAAGCGGTGGCGCCATGGCTCTATCACAGGATAATGCAGAGCAATTATGTCAAGTGCAAAATTGAAAAACCAACGCAATGACAACCATTGACAAAAATCTGCCCCGGTTTTTTAGGGAAATTAATTTAGAAAAACTTTTTTTACCCGAATTAAAATGCGGATGCATTAACCTTTTATAAAACCCGGAAGGGTTTGTGTTGAAGGGAAAAGCCCTTTGGAGGTTTTGAAAATGAAAAAGTTTCTTTCGTTGCTGCCAATGCTTTTGTTGGTTGCGCAGATAGGTTTTGCCGCTGAAATCAAGGACATCACGGCGCCAATAGACAAGATTTATGACCTTGCAAAAGGGATTATCTCAATACTTGGAATTCTTGCGATAACTGGCGCGGGAGCCATGTACATGTTCTCAGGCTCTAACATACAGTCAAGGGAGAACGCAAAATCAATGGTGACATATGCAATAGTGGGCCTGGTGCTGGTCTGGATTGCGCCTTTGATAGTGAACTATCTCACCGCAGCGCCGGCGGCATAAAAAGGTTTTGTGGATGTTGCTGCGATGAAGCCGCTTGAATTTTTCATGCCCCTTTTGGCCTTGGCACTGATTTTTTCAGTCCAGCCGGCTTATGCGGCACCAACTACTCCTGCGCCAATAGTGGTTAACATAGACCTCACAGGCGTAATTGATGCAATCAATAACAGCACAAGCAGCAATAGCAGCGCCCAGAATACAAATTCCCGGCTTCTGAACAACACACTCGGAGGGCTAAAACTGGACTTTTACAGCCTCTTCACCAATTCTGCCAAGGCTGCAATCTGGGGGTTTAACAAGATGATGCTAGACTTCACATTTGAACTGCTCTCGACAACCCCTGACACGGATTCAATGCATAGTGGCTGGGAGGCAGTGACACTTATAATTTCATCCCTCTACACGCTTGTGTTCACATTTGCAGGCATGAAGTTTTTGCTTTCCGGTGAAAAAATAGAGGAGAGGCAGAAGGCAAAAGAATGGCTCAAAAATGCGTTCATGATGATAATTGGAGTAAACGCATCCTTTGCGCTCTACAATATCATCCTCGAACTTGCCGCCGCGCTCACAAAATTTTTTTGGATAGCAGGTTTTGAGGGACTTTTTAGCGATTCGGCATTTTCTTCCGCCGGGTTGCTTCTGCTCGTTTTATCCATTGGCACCAATGGTTTTGCACTCATGACGCTTTTTCTGCGGCACGTATTCCTTTTGGTTGCTGTGATGCTTTTTCCAATAGGAATTTTTTTGTATTACACCCCAAAACTGCAAAGATGGGGGAGAATTATTTTCAACCTTATAGGAATTGCACTTTTCATGCAATTTGTTGATGTGATGGTATTTGTGGCTGCAAACCAGATGATGGTTGCACTCATAGGCGAACCCGCACAGGTGTTTGTCCCTGCACTTTCTTTTGCGCTTGTTGGCACAATAAATGTTCTGATGGTTGCTTATGCGCTTTTCAATTCGGCTTTCGGCAAAGAAGAAAATGCACAAACCCATCCGCGCATTTCTTTTGACCGGTTGCCCACGCAGATTGGCGAACTTAACGGCACGCTAAAAGAGCTACAGAATTCCTGGAGCAATACAAGGTGACCAAATGGGTTATGAAATTCCAAAAAACCTGAAATACGAGGAAAAAATACTTTTCAACCTTTCCCTCTGGCAGGCGGGATGGCTTGGAATTTTTGGCCTTTTTGCCGCGATGATTTTTCTCAAGACCGCACTTTCTTTTGAAATAAAATCCGCAATCGCAATAATTCTCGCGCTTGCAGGAGCCGGCTTTGCGTTCTTCGACTTAAAAGAGCATGTTGCAAGCGCAGGGAATTTCATTTTGAAGCCAAGAGAAATTGGCTATCTTGATGGCGCTATGCAGAAATTTACAGAAGTGAAAAAAATAGGGGACGATGCGATTTATCTTGGCAACGGAACCGTAAAAGCGATAATTCAGGTGCATCCGATAAATTTTCATATACTCTCGCAACAGCAACAGAAAGCCATAATTTCCGCATACAGGGATTTTCTTAACTCCCTTGACTTTCCGATACAGATAGTGATGCGCACGGTAAACCTCTCGCTTGATGACTATTTGGAAAGGCTCGGCGAGAGCGTTAACATGCAAAAGAGCACAAAAATTCAGGCGCAGTTCATTGAATTTCGCGAATTCATGCGTGGCTATATTGAACAGAACGCGGTGAAGAACAGGCTATTTTACATGGTGATTCCTGCAGATTCTAAAATTTCGCAAGAAGCCCTAAGAGAACTTGAAATCCGGGAAAAGCTGTGCAGGGAAAAGCTTCGCATCTGTGCTCTTGTCACAAAAAGGCTTGGCACAAATGAACTTGTTTCAATGCTCTCTGGATATTTTGAAGGCTTTGTTGAAACGGGAAACGAATACATTTCAATGCTAACTTTACTCGAAAAATCAGGCAAAAATATGCAGGAATGAAAAAATTTGGGGTGTGGAAAATTGAACGAGCGAACAGAAAGGGCTATAAGGCAGATGCCAAGGGAAATGCGCAGGCAGACAAAAGTGATTGCAACCATTGGAGAAGCCCTCCTAGATGGGAGGATTAGGAAAATGAATCACAAAAAAGAAATTGCAGAGCGATTGTCTGAAAAATTTCGGGAAAGCAAACTGAAATCTGACGGAAAAATTTGATGGGGCGAACGGTTATGACCGAACTTGCAGACCTTCTTAAGCCCTCTTATGTAAAAAATGGGCCTGATTGCATACAGGTAAATGAGAGGCTTTGCAGGATTATAATGGCGGTTGGATATCCGCGGACCATCAGGGAAGGCTGGCTCAATTCAATAATTTCAAGCGAGGGGGATTTTGACATGAGCATACATATCAAGCCACTCCCATTAGAAGCCATACTCACGCAGCTTAACCAGGAGCTTGTCAAACAGGAATCCGACCTCATGGCAGCGCAGATGAAAGGAATTGTCAACCCTTCACTTAAGATTCAGCACCAGGACACGCTCAATATTCTTGAAAAGCTCCAGAAAGGAGAAGAAAAACTCTTCAACATATCACTCTACATTGGCGCAAGGGCATATACAATGGCAAAACTAGAGCTGCTCACGAAAAAAATAGTTTCAGAGCTCAACTCGATTATGGTAATACCGAAAATTCCGTTCCTGCGGATGGCTGACGGTGCAAAATCGGTTTATCCGATACAGGAAGACAGGCTAAAGGCCGAGAGAAATATACCAAGCGATGCCCTTGCAGCATGCTTTCCGTTCACAACAGCATACCTCAACCTTGACATGGACGGGATTCTTTTTGGCCTTAACAAAAACAACAATATCCCGATAATTCTGGACCCCTTCAAGTTCGCAAACTACAACGGCCTGATACTTGGAACTTCGGGGGGAGGGAAAAGCGTAACCGCAAAACTTTTTATTTTGAGAAATCTTTTGCGCGGAGTGAAAACGATAATAATAGACCCGCAGGGAGAATATGCCGCTCTCACAGAGAAACACTCCGGGCAACTCATCTCGCTCGGACGCGAAAGCGACACAACAATTAACCCGCTTGACCTTTTTGGCTCTGAACCCGCCGAAAAGGCAATCGCACTTATGGATTTGTTCAGGATAATGCTGGGGGAAATAACGGAGGTACAAAAGGGCATACTCGACAGCGCAGTGCACCGCATTTATGGGAAAAAAGGAATAATCCATGGCCAGCCAGAAACATGGGGAAACGAACCTCCCATTATGGAAGATCTTCGCAATGAGATAATCAGATGCAGGAAAACGGCGACGAAGCGGGAAATGCCACAATATGAATCACTCTCAAACAGGCTGGATGTTTATGTCCACGGGACATTCTCGTTTCTCAACAGGAAGACAAATCTGGACCTTGAAAATGACCTAATATGTTTTAACATCTCGGAGGTACCCGCGCAGATAAAGAGTGCGATGATGCTTCTTGTAATGGATTTTGTACACAGGAAAATGCGCAGGGACAGGCAAAGAAAAACGCTTGTAATAGATGAGGCATGGTCGCTTCTGCGGTTTGCAGAAAACTCGAAATCAATTTTTGAACTTATGAAAACTGCAAGAAAATTCGGGCTGGGAATAGTTGTAATAACACAGGAAGTTGAGGACTTGCTCTCCTCTGCCGCGGGAAAAACAATCCTTGCAAACACCGCATGGAAATACCTCTCCCGCCAGGAGCCGGCGGCAATTGCGGAAGTTTCGGAAAAATTCAATCTCAACGATGAAGAGAAAAATTATCTGCTAACCGCGCTGCCGGGCGAGGGGTTATTGTTTGCGATGAACGACCATATACCAATCAGGGTAATCCCCTCGCCACAGGAGTATGAAATTATTACCACGAACCCTGATGAAGTGAATCAGAGGGAGAAAACAGCCGCGGAAAATAAAACAGGAAAAAATTATTCCTCAAATACCGGAACCGGAAAAAACTACTATAGGCTAAAAGAACTTCTGCAAACCCAAACGGCAATGCTAAGAGAAAAAGGGTTTCTCCAAGAGAGGCTTGTGAACCTTGATGGCAGGTATGAGATTTTTCTTGTGAAAAGGCCGGAGTCAGGGGAAAGTATCGGGCATTTTTTTATGGTGAATGTAATTGCCGATGAAATATTGAAATATACCCCAAACGTGAGCATTTACTCTGATTTTGGGCCAGATATAGTGTTTGCAAAAAACGGCAAGGATGGCGAGCAGTACTATGCAATGGAGATTGAAATTGGGTCAGCTGGCAACAAAACCGAAGATTTGGAACCTATGGCCAGCAGGAACAATTATAGCGTCAAACCCAAATATGTGGAATGGTGGTTTGTTGCTTTGGATAAGGGCCATAAAAATGAATATGGAAATATCCACAAGACAATAACTCCCGCAGAAATCAGGGAAAAATTGGCTGAAATTTTTGACAAAAAAATTTAAGTTTGGAAAAAACTGAAATTACCTGTAAACTGCCCAAACCTTGGCCTTATTGTCTTCGGCTTCCCTTATCTGCTGCTCGGCGGCTTTTTTTATCTGAAGCAGCTGTATGGTGTCCTTTATTGCAATCCTGCTGTGCTTGAGAAGCAGTTTCTGCTGCCCGGCACCATTTCCAACAAGATAGAGTTCCCCGCTAAGGCCTGATGAGCCGCTTGCAAGCAAACCAATTTTTGCTTTTCCGCCCTCAAGCTTTGCAAGAACCTTTTTTGCATTTGTATTGTATGCCTTAAGTGGGTCGGTCGCATAGTATCCCACCGGCTTGAATGGGGTCTTGTTCACAAGGCCTACGAGCACGAGCTGGTGGAGTATCTTGTAAATGGTCGCCTTTGAGAATCTGGTTTCTGCCTCAACTGCATCTGCCGATTTTGGCTCAAGGCGCCAGAGAATCTTGTAAACCTCCGCGTGCTTTATCGTGAACTCAGGAAACATGTGCCTTAGCAAATCCCAAACTAAACCCACATCAGGGTCCATTATAACAACCCCCAAAAAGTTGCAAATATATGAATTGGCATTTAACCCATTAATAGACATCCCGTTTAATGTACATCAACTTGGCGGTTGATTGAGAAAAAATTGAAAACGATGAGCGCCCTCGGGTGGACTTGAACCACCGATCCTCCGGTTAACAGCCGGATGCTTTACCTGCTAAGCTACAAGGGCCCAAAAATAACGATTTTATGCCATTAGGACTAACAATATGGTTTTCTATAACTTTATAAAAGGTTCTCAAATTGGCAGGAACGACAACCTTGACTTTTAGGGTAAATCTTGAGCGCGAATCAGTTTAAATATTTCAAAAGCATTGCTTGTAACATATGGGGCGGTTTTGCAATGGACAAAAGAATTGAATATGCAGTTTATGGCGCAGTTATTTTTGCATCATTTTTTGCGGGTGCCTTTCTGCTAAAATCATCCGGAATTGCAACTGCAAATTTCATAAATTTGGCGGATTTGCAGCCGCTACTCGCATTTGCTTTTTCGGCAAACAGCATAATGCTCCTTTTTATTTTCCCGCTTCCGATTGCAATAATTTCCATGCTTACACATACAAATGGAAAAATGGAAGTTTATCTAATTGCACTTGGCGGGGCAATTGCCGCGACAATTCTTTCACTTGTTGTTTTTGGAGTTTCTTTTGAAAAAATTATTATTGGAATATTTTTTCTGATGAGCATTTTTGTTCTCATTGAACTAAGTTTTATAAAAAAAGATGAGCTAAAAAAATACATAACATTCAGGTCGGCTTCCGAATCCTCAAAAACTGCCTTCCTTCTTCTTGGCGCCGGTCTCATAATTGCCGGTGCTTCAATTTCGCTTGCAAACAATGAGCAGAATGCAAAACTTTTGGGCGATAAAATCATGGAGGTTGCATTCAACCAAACTACCGGAACTGATGAACTGACAATTGCACTTGCGGATTCGATAATCAAAACCCAAAAGCAGACCGTGGATGGAATAATTGTTGGCGAATCGTTCCAAAAACTTACACAAAAAAATGACCCTGATGTTTTGGCATTTGTTGCGGGAATGAATGTTCTGAGCGGGAGCATTAATAGCCCGCAAACACGGGCCCTTGTGATTGCCCGGATGAAAAAAGCGCAGTCGGAAAAACTTGCAGAGCAGCCGATAAATTTTGAGTTTTTGCGAAAGCAGTCTCCGATAATTGGCATGATTGCGGACAACTACTGGCTGATAAATGCATCGAGCCTTGCAACACTTTTCTTTTTTGTATCAAACATTTTGATATGCAATCTTGCGGGGCTTTATGCTGCGGTAATGAGAAAGTTTTTGGAAAAAGCCCCAGCAGGCATTGAACTTTAACGGGGAATTAAGATGCCCAAAATAGATTCCATTTCAAGACACAATAATAGGCTTGCACGAATGTTTGCAAAAGAAATACTTGCAAAATATCCGAAAGCCGCCCGCCTGATTGATGGAATTTTTTTGTTTGGAAGCGCAGCGGCGAACTTGGCAATGGTGAATTCAGACATAGATATTTTTTGTGTGGTTGAAAAAAATGCGGAAAAATTCAGAATAATCTATCAAAAGTCCATTTCTGCATTTGAAAATAAACATCAGGTTAAACTAAATTTTCAGTCATTCCATACAAGTGATTTTATGCAATTTTTGGAAGGCGGGCAAGTTCGTAGTTTTGGTTTAGAAAAAGTGCTAAAGATTGGGTGCATTCCAATTTACTTGAATGAAAACAGATTCCCAAAAAACAAAAGAGATTTTTTGTTCACAAGGCTTCACCCCACACGGGAATCCATTAAACAAAGGTACGGCAAAAAAATGTTTGGTTTGCCTGATTCTAAGTCAATTGCTGAACGCCTGAAGAAAAGAGGAAATAGGAAAGGCAACAGAAGGTTCATTTGAATTTAGATTTTTTTTATAAAAAAAGCGTGGGCCCGCCCGGAGGTGGATTGTGCCACAAAACCACAGAGTTTTACCCTCTACCAGTCCTTGCTTCCGTTTGTCCTTAAGCAGTGAATGCAAAAGTTACCGCTGCTGCCTTCCGGCCCTCGCGGGGTTGACCCATGCAAACAACCTTAAGGGACAGAAGGTCATAGTTATGGAAAGGCACCGTGGATTGTGACAAACCGCCCTCTAGACTTTGGTTCCGGCTGAAGCGGATTTCCGGTAACAGGGATCCGCTATGTCCCCAACCTAGCCCACGAAATATAATTGTTCACAGAACTATTTAAAGGCGCTTGAAATGACAATTTCGCCAAAATGAACCTAATGTTCGCAAAAACAACCTTGATATGCCCCAAAAATACACTTAAACATAATGGAAAAACCTGAGCACCCAGTATTTCCTGCTCTTTGTGGCGTTAAATCGATGAAAAAGCACATTTCAGCATAACAAAACTTCTTAAAACCAATACAAGTTAATCCATAACAAAGCCCTAATTCTTAAAATAAGTGTTTATAACACTTAATTATGGATTTTGAGCCTTGTTAATCGCTAATTAATATTATTTATGGAAAACTAGCTTAATTAATAACATATACATAAGGATTTTACTCGTTTTCTGACGTATTTTTGGAAAGGAGCGTTGTAAGGGCTTGATACATAAAACAGAACGTATATAAAGGAGTTCAGCGTCAATAGTAAACGAATTGTTGGCATTTACCAGCAGATTCGTCTCAAATCAATGGAAGGGGTGAACAAATGAAATCTATTGTGGAGAATGCAGTTACAGTGACATCAGCAGACAAGAAAGAGGATAAAATGGAGGAGTTCGGAACTCCAAAGATAATGGTTGTAGGCGCAGGCGGAGCGGGATGCAACGCGGTTAACAGGCTTGCAAACATGAACATAGCAGGCGCGCAACTAGTTGCAGTAAACACTGACAAGCAGCACCTTGCGATGATTAATGATGAGATAACCAAAATTTTGATTGGCAAATCAGTTACAAGAGGCCTTGGCGCAGGCGGATACCCAGAAATTGGGGCAAAGGCGGCTGAAGTTAGCAGGGCGGCGCTTGAGGAAGTTTTAAACGGCGTTGACATGCTTTTCATTACAACCGGAATGGGCGGCGGAACAGGAACTGGTGCAGCCCCAATAATTGCGAAGATAGCAAAAGAGCAGGGCGCAATAGTAATCGCAATGGTTACTTACCCTTTCGCACTTGAGAAGGCAAGAATGATTAAGGCTGAGGAAGGAATTGCGGCTTTGCAGCAGGTAACAGACACGGTTGTTGTAATTGATAACAACAGGCTAGTTGAACTAGTGCCAAACCTTCCGATTGGCGATGCATTCAAGGTCGCGGATGAAGTTATTGCAAGGACAGTGCGCGGAATAACAGAAACAATCACGCAGCCGTCATTAATCAACCTTGACTATGCGGATGTGCGCTCAATAATGACAAACAAAGGGCTTTCAGTAATAGCAGTCGGAGAGAGCAAGTCCGTAAATAAGGTCGAGGAAGTGTGCGAGGACACACTCAAAAACGCGCTGCTCGATGTTGATATCGCTGGCGCAGTTGGCGTTCTGATACACATCACTGGCGGCCCGGAGTTAACTCTTGGCGAAGCGAATGCAATCGGAACAAAACTAACCGAGCAGATTGACCCAAAGGCGGCGGTAATATGGGGAGCAAGGGTTGACCCCACCTTTGACAACAAGATTGAAGTAATAGCAATCTTTACAGGCGTTCACAGCCCATACATAAAATCAGCGGGTTCGGCGCCGGTGAAAGCGAAGGGCAGAGAACTCGGGCTTTCATATCTTTAATTGAATTCGATAATAAGGGCAGGGAAAAATCCCTGCTTTGCTTTTTCTTTTTTTACAAAATTATTTTTAATAATTTAGAATTATATTCTTTTGAGCCCTTCAATTATTTCGGCAATAAAATGTTTTTTAAAAAAACAGCGGCAGCGCGTTGATTATCAATAGCAAAAGTATTACCGTAAGGAACACGCGCCCGATAATTCTCTGCGTTTCCTCTTTTGGCTTTTTTAGGAAAGTAAAATACGGCGCAAGCAATATTTTTCCCATGCGCCCGCCATCGAACGGGTTCATTGGCAAAAAATTAATTGATGCCACCAGAAAATTCAGCAAAAACAGCCAGTAGAAGAATTCAACAAGCACTTCGGGGATTGTGGAATCCCTGTGCTCAAGGGAAAAACCGAATACGCCCAGCTTGTTTGGGGAGAGAGCATAGGTTAATTCACTTCCCTCCCGCCCAATTACAAATGTCTTTTCGGTTAACCTATCAGTTTGAAGCTGCGCAAATAACTCGGTTAGGGTAATTACCCGCACCCCATTAACGGATTTTATTATATCGCCCTTTTCCAAATTTCCAAACGCGGGCGAGGGATATATTTGCCCGCAAAAATTTGTGTTTTCATTCACTCCGGCAACCTTTACCTGTGGAATTTCACCGTTTTCAAGCCCCGGATAAAAATAATTGTTAAGGGGCGCAACAGCAAAAGCCGAAATCAAAAGCAAAATTACAGCAATTGGCATAAGGACAATGTTCGCCATTGGACCGGCAGCCAAAAAGCGCAGAACCTTTTCATCATCCGCTTTTTTGAGTTCATTCTCCTCAGGCTCAACAAAAGCCCCGACAGGCACCGGACCTAAGAGGAGAACACCGGTTGATTTTATTTTAAAATTGTGGCGCCTGCCGACAATGCCGTGCATCCCTTCGTGCGAGAGCAGAATTATAAGTAAAGATATCCAGCCATGTATTGGCACTTTAATTGGAACCCCGGGGATTTCAACACCCGGAATTAGCGGGGCAACGCCGGGGCAACTCTTTTCTCCCACAAAGTAGTTTGAAATTATGTTGCCCGCCTGCAGAAAAAGCGAAAAAAGCGTGAACCCTGCAAGGCCTGAAAAACCGGTGACCAGAATCAGCAGCGGGAAAGTGGGTCCGAGAAGTACGCTGTCGGAGAGGCCGTGATTTAGAAGCACCGAATCAATTCCAACCAGTGCCCCTGAAAGGATTGAAAATGAACCTATAAAAAGCAGAATTCTTTTTGTCCCGCCAATTTTTCTGCCGTAAACAAAATCCATTGCAAGCGCACCAAAGCCCAAAAAAAGCCCTATCGTGGTGAAGGTGTCAAGGAATTTGTGGTGCCTTGCCATGCGGTCAAAAAATGCGAGGGGCTTGCGGGTTTTTATTAAAGAAATCAGGAAATATGTGTCGGCTTTGAGATATTTTTTGAGTAAGTAGGTAACAATTACAGAAATTGCAAGAAAAATAAGGATGATTTGGATGGGTGAAAGTTCCATTTTTACGCGCCTGATTAGTTAGCTACTATCAATAAACGCTGGGGTTGGTTTAAAATAGTTGTTCTAACCAAAGTAATATTGCTAATAGTTGGTTTTATGTCAGAAATGAACGAAACAAAACGCGCGGGAACGTATGATGTCTATGATTATGTCTTTTCCATAGAGGAGCAGCTGCGGAATTTACAGACCGAAAAGCAGGTCACTTCCGCACGGCTCACACAAATACAGTTCGACCTTGAGAGAACAAGGCGCGAACTGAATGAAATGAAAACTACGCCGTTAATTGTCGGGACAATCCACGAGGTCATGGCTGATGGAAGTGTTGTTGTAAAGCACAGCAACGGCATGGAATTTTTGGTGCGCCCAGTGGCGGGGTTAGAACCCGAACTTGAATCCGGCAAAAGGGTTGCAATGAATCAGAGAAGCCTGGTGATTACACATATTTTCCCGGAGAACAAGGACTGGCGTGTCAATGCAATGGAAATAATTGAAAAGCCAAAAATCACTTTTGAACAAATCGGCGGGCTTGAAAAGGAAATTATTGAACTGGAAGAGGCAGTGATTCTTCCGCTGACTGACCCGGATTCATTTGCACGGCTTGGGGAAGAATCA